>CBEVZC010000128.1:0-8457 GCA_965554225.1 uncultured bacterium
TAAGTTAGTTTTTAAATATAGAAGTTATACACCTATCCCCTTTCTTTTAGTGATGTTGATTTATCAACAAGCAACAATTTATAGTTTGGTAATTGGCTTTTTAATTGCCTTGTGCGGTGAAAGTTTCAGATTATGGGGAGTTTCTTATGCGGGAAGTGAAACAAGAACGACCGGCAGTGTTGGAGGAACGTTTCTGGTTGTAAGAGGACCTTTTGGTCATTTAAGGAATCCTTTATACTTAGGAAATATTTTGCTCTATTTTGGTATTGGAGTAATGTCAATGGCTTTGTTTCCATATTTGCAAATTTTGGCGCTTCTTTTTTTCTATGTTCAATATCGCATTATTATTAAAGAAGAAGAAACCTATTTAGAAAAAACTTTCGGCGACAGTTACGAGCAATACCGGAATTCGGTTCCCCGATTAATTCCGCAGATTAAAACTTATAAAGACGTTAATGTGGAACAGCCGAAATATAATCTGAATGCCGGACTTAAATCTGAGAGAAGGTCTTTACAAGCTTTTACGACAGTTACAATAATATTAATTCTACTATTCATTTTTACAAAGTAGCTGATTTATGAAAAGAATAATTCTAATGATTGCCGGTGAAGATTCGGGAGATTTACATGGTTCGGCATTGATAGAAAAATTAAAAATGATTGACCCTGAAATTGAAATAGTTGGTATTGGCGGCGAAAGAATGAAAGCTGCCGGGATGACGCTTTATTATCATACTAAAGAAATGGCATTCTTAGGATTTGCGGAAGTTCTAAAGCATATTCCATTTATTCGCAGCGTTCAAAAGTTATTGCTGCAAAAAGTAAGTGAATTAAATATTAAAGAGGTAGTTCTTATTGATTATCCCGGATTTAATTTAAGTATTGCAAAAAAACTAAAAAAAAATAATTTAAAATTAGTCTATTACATATCACCCCAAATATGGGCTTGGGGTAAAAAAAGAATTAAAAAGATTAAAGAGTTAATCGATTTGATGATTGTTGTCTTCCCTTTTGAAAAAGATATTTATGAATCTGAAGGAATAAATGTTAAATACGTTGGTCATCCGCTTGTTGAAAGAATAAAAGAATATAAATTTTTATCTAAAGATGAATTATTCCAAAAGTTAAAACTTGATGTATCAAAAGATATTCTACTTTTAATGCCCGGAAGCCGGGAACAGGAAATAAAAAAGATTTTCCCGGAAAGCATTAAAGCAGCTTATAGACTGGCGCAAGAATTCAACATGCAAATTGTTGTTGCATGTTCCCAAAATATTGATAACTCTCTTTTGTCTTCACTTTCAGGAAACATTAATTACGCTATTTCAAGGGAAAACAATTACGATTTACTTAAATATGCAAAATTCGGAATTATTAAATCCGGTACTTCAACATTAGAAGCGGGATTATTCCGGTTGCCTTTTATAGTAGTTTATTCAACAAATTATCTGACCTATTTAATTGGTAAGAAGTTAATAAAACTTCCCGGAATTGCTTTGGCAAATATTGTTCTGGGTGAAAAAGTTGTAGAGGAGTTAATTCAAAAAGACGTTAACTCGCAAAACATCTATAATAAAGCAAAAGAAATATTAGGCAATAGAGAGACATATAATAGAATTAAAAATAAGCTGGCTGATATAAAAGTAAAGTTGGGAGAAAGCGGAGCATCACAAAAAGCTGCGGAATTTATATTACATGAACTAACGAAATAGTGTTTTTAATAGTGCCATTTCTCCAACAAATAGTTTTACCGTTTTTAACTTAAAATACATGGAATTAAAAAAACATAAACAAACATTTTTAAGATTTATTGGAAACGTGTTCCTTTCTAATGCAGTGAATGTTCTTTGTAAAACATTAAAATTCGAATATGAAAATAAATCTATTATTGATAAACTCTTTGATGAGAATAAAAACTTCGTAATAGCTTTCTGGCATGGAACAATGTTGGTTCCATGGTTTATAAATCGAAATAAAAATTTTGGTGCGCTCGTTAGTAATAGCAAAGACGGGGATTTATTAGCTAAGCTTCTATCGAAGTGGAATTATAAAGTCGCCCGGGGTTCCAGTCATTCCGGAGGAAAGGAAGCATTGGCAACATTATTAAATTTTACCGATAAAAATTATTCTGTTGCTATAACACCTGACGGTCCGACAGGTCCGCCGCATAAAATGAAAGCCGGAGCCGTTGTAACAGCAAAGAAAACAGGAACACCATTGGTTCTATTGGGAATTAATTATACTAAAAAATACATATTAAACAGTTGGGACAAATTCCAAATTCCCAAACCGTTTAGTAAAATATATGTTGTTTATTCCAGACCTATTTTTATTGATAAAAACTTAAGTTATGATGAAACATCCGGTATAATTTTAAAATGCGAAGCGGAATTAAATAACTTACAGAGCAAAGCGGAGAAAAGTGTTTAAGTTAGTCAGAAAAATATTAGCTCCTACGGTTTTAGTTTATTTAGTTATAGTGAAAACCAGAAATCTTTTATTCGATAAGAAAATCTTGAAATCGATAAAGGTTGATGCAAAAGTTATATCCGTTGGAAATATTACAGTTGGCGGGGCAGGTAAAACCCCAACTTCTATTTATATTTCAAAATTACTAAAGGGAAAAAAGATAAGAGTTGGGGTTTTAAGCAGAGGATATAAAAGAAAATCAAAAGGTTACTTGCTTGTTTCGGACGAAGATACAGTATTAACAGGTGTAAAAGATGCGGGTGACGAAATTTTATTAATTGCAAAAGAAAATAAAATACCCACAGCCGTTTCGGAAAAACGAGTCCTTGGTGCCAAAGAATTTTTAAATGATGTTCATTTGGATGCAATTGTTTTGGACGACGGTTTCCAGCATCGCTGGATTTATAGAGATTTGGATATTCTTGTAGTTGATCAGAGGTTTTTAAATAAGGTGAACAGAGCGGAACAAAATCTCCTGCCGCTGGGCAACATGAGAGAACCGTTCTCCTCCATCGACCGTGCGGATATTGTTATAATTAATTCAAAGTTTTCAGCTAAAAAAGAAATACCTGAACAATTAAAAAAATATTTTAGGGGCAAACAAGTTTTTTGGGGTTCTTATAAACCTGCAGGTATTTTTGACGTAAAAACCAAAGAACAATATACTTTGGAAGAATTTAGAGGGCAGAAAAGTCTTGTTATCAGCGGAATTGCTCGTCCATATTCTTTTCTTAGTGTTTTAGAAAATCAAGATATTGATATCAAAAATAAAATCCTGTTCCCTGATCATAAAGATTATACCTTAGCGGATGTTGAAAAAATTAGGAAAGCTTTTTACGAAACGAACTCTCAGTCAGTTCTTACAACACAAAAGGATGCTATTAAGTTGACAAATTTTTCAAAAGAGTTGGACGATATAGATATTTATTATCTTAGAATTGCACTTAACATAGAAAATAATAGTATTTTTCATGATTTAATATTAAATATTTTTGAAAACTAAAAATTCACAAACACACAATAAAATAATAAGAGGTATCTGATGTCAAAGAAAAAATCTCCAAAATACGTTTACTTTTTTGGTAATAAGAAAGGCGAAGGCGGGGCTAAGATGAAAAACTTGCTTGGCGGAAAAGGAGCTAACCTTGCCGAGATGGTTAATATTGGTCTCCCGGTTCCAGCAGGCTTCACAATTACAACCGAAGTTTGTACTTATTTTTATGATCATAATAATAAATATCCTAAAGAATTAAAAAAAGCGGTTTCAGACGCATTAAAAAAAGTTGAAAAGATAATGGGCGCCAAATTCGGCGATAAAAAAAATCCCCTTCTGCTTTCTGTTAGAAGCGGTGCAAGAATTTCTATGCCCGGTATGATGGACACAATTCTTAATCTAGGCCTAAATGATGTAACAGTCCAAGGATTAATCGAAAAGACAAACAATCCAAGGTTCGCATACGATTCTTACAGAAGATTTGTACAAATGTACGGAGATGTTGTCTTAGGTCTTCAACCTGAAGATAAAAGAGAATTAGATCCTTTTGAAATAATAATTGATAAAAAGAAAAAAGCTCATGGTTTGGAACAAGATACGGAATTAACAGCCGAACATTTAAAAGAATTGGTTGCGGAATTCAAAGCCGCAATTAAAAAACATTCCGGTAAAGACTTTCCGCAAGATCCTATGGAACAGCTTTGGGGCGCTATTGGTGCCGTGTTTGATTCTTGGAATAACGAAAGAGCAATTATTTACCGAAAAATTAATAACATACCCGGCGAATGGGGAACCGCTGTTAACGTAATGTCTATGGTATTTGGTAATATGGGCGATGATTCCGGAACGGGTGTTGCTTTTACCCGCGATCCTGCTACAGGAGAAAATATGTTTTACGGAGAGTATTTATTTAATGCTCAAGGAGAAGATGTTGTTGCTGGAGTTAGAACACCTCATAAAATTGCCGATCTGAAAAAAGAAAATCCAAAAGTATATAAGCAACTTGATGATATACGCAAAAAACTTGAGAAGCATTACAAAGAAATGATGGATATTGAATTTACAATCCAACAAGGCAAACTTTGGATGCTTCAAACCCGTGTAGGAAAACGGACAGGTTTTGCAGCAATAAGAATTGCACATGATATGGTAAAACAAAAGCTTATTTCTAAAGAGGAAGCTTTATTAAGAATTGATCCCGACCAATTAAATCAACTATTAAGACCAATTTTTGATACTATGGAGAAAAAGAAAGCGACCGAAAGCGGAAAACTTTTGGCAAAAGGCTTAAATGCCGGTCCGGGCGCTGCTTCCGGTAAAGTAGCTTTTACAGCAGCCGATGCTGAAAAAATGGCCGAAGCCGGAGATAAAGTTATTTTAGTTAGAATAGAAACTTCTCCGGAAGATATAAAAGGTATGAGTGTTTCCGATGGTATTCTAACTGCTAAAGGCGGAATGACTTCACATGCTGCTTTAGTTGCAAGGCAGATGGGAAAAGTTTGCGTTGCCGGCTGCGGAGCATTAAATATCGATTACAAAAAGGGAACTATTAAAGTTGACGGTAGTAATCAAATTGTAAAAGAAGGCGACTATATCTCGATTGATGGAACAACCGGCGAAGTAATTGTAGGTAAACTAAAAACCAAACCATCAGAAGTAGTTCAAGTTCTAATTACAAAAGAATTAGATCCTAAAAAATCTAAAATTTATCAAACTTATAAAGATTTAATGAATTGGGCAGATAAAGCAAGAAAGTTAGGCGTTCGAACTAATGCCGATCAACCCGATCAATCTAAAAATGCCGTGGCTTTCGGTGCCGAAGGTATTGGTCTTTGTAGAACCGAGCATATGTTTTTTGGCGGCGACAGAATTTTAGCTGTTAGAGAAATGATTCTTTCCGAAACAATAGAAGGAAGGAAAAAAGCTCTTAAAAAAATATTACCGTTACAGAGAAAAGATTTTACCGGTATTTTTGAAGTAATGGATGGTAAGCCGGTAACGATTAGAACTTTAGACCCGCCATTACATGAGTTTCTTCCTCATACTGCGGCAGAACAAAAAGAACTTGCCGATGTATTAAAAATTTCGGTTGCAAAAGTAAAAGAAAAAGTAAAAAGCATGCATGAATTCAATCCTATGCTGGGCTTTAGAGGATGCCGGCTTGGTGTAAGCTATCCGGAAATCACCGAAATGCAGGCAAGAGCCATTTTTGAAGCCGCTGTTGTCGTATCGAAAAAAGGAATAAAGGTAAAACCCGAAATCATGATTCCGCTGGTAAGTACTAAGAAAGAACTTGATCTGCAAAAAGAAATTGTAGATTCTGTTGCAAAAGAAGTTTTTAAGGAAAAAGGAAAGAAAGTTAACTATCTCGTCGGTACAATGATTGAGCTTCCCAGAGCTGCATTAACAGCAGACGAAATTGCAAAAACAGCACAATTCTTCAGTTTCGGAACAAACGACTTAACTCAAACTACTTTTGGTTTATCGAGGGATGATGCCGGTAAATTCTTACCCCTTTATGTCGACAAAGAAATTCTACCGAGAGATCCGTTTGAAAGTCTTGACCAAAACGGTGTCGGTCAGTTAGTTGAAATGGGTACGCAAAAAGGCAGATCCGTAAATCCTAATTTAAAAGTAGGTATTTGCGGTGAACACGGCGGGGAACCTGAATCGGTTGAATTCTGTCATAGAGCTGATTTGAACTATGTAAGTTGTTCTCCGTTTAGAGTACCGATTGCCAGACTTGCAGCAGCTAGAGCAGCTTTAAGAGATATAAAGCAAACAAAAAAGAAAAAAACGTTGAAAAAGAAAAAATAATTTATTGATGAAGTGCAACTAATAATTTGTTTTTTTTCAAATGGTTAGTTGTGCTTCCGTTTTTATATTTGGTTAAAATTACTAACCAAGTATTTTATAAAGATGCAGTAGGAGATTAAATGAAACTATCTGATTTTAAGTATAATTTACCCAAAAACTATATCGCTAAATTTCCGGTTCATCCTAGAGATAAAGCAAAGCTGATGGTCTTGGATAGGAACACAGGAGAAGTTGAGCATAAAAAATTTACTGATGTTGTTGATTATGTATCACGCGGAGATATTCTTGTTGTAAATGAAACTAAGGTTATGCAGGCAAGACTATTCGGACACAAAGAAAGAACTAATGCAAAAATAGAAGTCTTTGTTTTACGCGAACTAAATAGAGATGAAAATATTTGGGATGTAATTGTTGATCCGGCTAGAAAAGTAAGAATAGGAAACAGAATTTATTTTAACGAGAAATTATGGTGTGAAGTAATTGATAACACAACTTCAAGAGGCAGAACAGTACGGTTTAATTATGACGGAACGGATATTTATAAAGCTATAGAAGAAATGGGGCACACTCCCCTTCCACCTTATATCAAGCGCGATACCGTACCGGAAGATAGAGAAGACTATCAAACCGTTTTTGCTAAAAAGGATGGTTCCGTTGCAGCGCCAACTGCCGGTTTACACTTCACAAAAGATCTGCTTAAAAAAATAAAGAAGAAAGGTGTAAAAGTGGAATCCGTTTTGCTTCACATCGGATTAGGTACTTTTAGACCGGTTGAAGTAGAAGATTTAACAAAGCACCGAATGGATTCGGAATATTTTGAAATTTCGGATAAAACTGCAAAACATATTAATGATGCTAAAAAAGCCAAGAAAAATATTATTATAGTCGGAACCAGCGCTGTTAGAGCATTGGAAAGTAGCGTTACTTCGGAAGGATTTGTAAAACCAAACTACGGGTGGACCGATAAATTTATTTTTCCTCCCTACGAATTTAACATAGCGACAAAACTTATTACTAATTTTCACCAACCAGAATCTACTTTGCTTATGCTTACTTCGGCTTTCGGTGGTTACGATAACGTTAAAAAGGCTTATAGAAAAGCTATAAAAGAGAAATACAAATTTCTTAGTTATGGCGACGCCATGCTGATAAAATAATAATTAGTAACCTTCAAGTTTTTCCGCTTGAAGGTTACTTTTCTTCTTATCATAATTCTAAAAAGACCATGAAGACTTATGCAATAATACCAGCTGCAGGAATTGGCAAAAGAATTACATCTGAAATACCAAAGCAATTTATAAAAGTTAACGGGAAGGAAATTATTGCATATACACTTGAACTGTTTCAGCAATGCACAGCAGTTGATGAAATTATTATAGCGGCAAGTAAAGATTATTTCGATTTATTAAACAGTATAAAAGAAAAATGCTCAATCACAAAACTGAGCCGGATTGTTGAGGGCGGAAAGGAAAGACAAGACTCGGTTTATGCGGCACTTAAATCAATCCCGGGCAAGGATGATGATATTTTAATTATACATGATGCCGCACGACCGCTACTCAATAAAAATTTACTTTCTGCGGCTATTGACTCGGCAAAAGAAATAGGGAGTGTTGTTGTTGCCATAAGAGCAAAAGATACTTTAATTGAAGGTTCCGATTCGGTAGAGAATTATATTGATCGATCCAAAATTTACTATGCACAAACACCGCAAATTTTCAGATATAAAATTTTAATCGCAGCAATGGAAAACGCATATAAAAATAATTTCATCGGAACAGATGAATCTATGATTGTGAAAATGAACAATCAGAAAGTTAAGATAGTTGAAGGCAATTCTTTTAATTTTAAAATTACAACCGATTCCGATCTTGAGCTTTTTAAAAAGCTACTAAGTTAAGAAAGCCCTTAATTAATCTTAAAAAACTTTATGGTTAAATCATAGCATGTAGACGAAATAGAATGAACACGGAAAAACAAAATTTGTATGAATTAAAAATTCCACATTATTTTATTAAAATGATTTTATGTAATAGCAGTAAAATGATTCTGGTTAAACTTTATATACTTTCCCTCGATTACTAAACTATTATAGTTTTTCCATAAATTTGTGGCATTTTATATAGTAGCTCCTGAAAAAGGCAAAAAAGCAAGAAACTGGATTAAAAACGAAAGAA
>CBEVZC010000129.1:0-8291 GCA_965554225.1 uncultured bacterium
TAAATAGTTTTTAAATTATATAATATTTTATATTTAGAATAATAATCTTTTAAATATTTGGATACTATAAACGAAAAGACCCGGCATAACCGGGCCAATTCATATTACGTTTATACGAGGCATTATTTCATTAACATCATTTTCTTAACTTGTACAAAATTGCCGGCTTGCATTCTATAGATATAAATACCGGATGCAAATTGAGAGGCATCCCAGTCTACAAAATAGTTTCCGGCATTTTTCTGAGTATTAATTAACTCATCAACTTGTTGGCCAACCGAGTTATAGATAACAATTCTCACATTTGTAGATTTCGGTATCGAGAATCTTATCATTGTAGTAGGATTAAACGGATTTGGATAATTCTGAGACAATTGATAATCCGTTGGAGTAGTTAAATCAGTTAACCTGACAGATACAGGTGTTGTTTTGAACCAGATGCCTTCAGGTCCAAAATAATGTATTAAAGTATCAGCTAATGCTTGCTGGTTTACACCTGCCCAATCTGTAAAGTCAGCATCCGTTATAGGAATTCCAAAATTAGGATAACTGGTTTTTGCATGACAACTGACTGCACATGAGTTTGGCATACTAAAGTCTTTAGTACTTTGCGGAGGAATAGGTAAGAAAGTATGGCTGTGTATATCATAGTTAATTGCACTCTTAGCATTCTTTTGCATATGGCACTTTGTACATCTTGAAGTCCCGTCGCCTTCCGGATCATACGGATGATGAGTGTGTTGAGTTACAACAGCTTCAATAGCAGCTAAAGAATCCGCGTTAGTAATATTGGCAACCATTTCTTTTGATATGTCTTGGAAATCGCCAAATGTTGCATGGCATGACAAGCATAAAGTATTATCATCTACGTCAGTAGTAATAACTAATGGATTACCATCAATACCTTCTTCTTCCCTCTCTTCAACTACTTGATGTTCACGACTTGAACCGTGTGCATCATGGCAGGTTATGCAAGAGACTTTATCAAAAGGGTTAGTCGGCATAGTACTTCTGTAAAGATCTTCAAATTGCTGATGATGCTTTTTTGAATTTATACCGTCTCCCCAAAGACCGGCACCTTCACTATGATAATCTGCGACGCCCTTGCCGTCTATAATATCTTGTGGTGTCCATCTCAATAAATTTGCGTCATCAAAAGAATAACCGAATGTTCCATTAGGCTGACTGTGCCCCCTTGAGTGACACATTCCGCAAAGATTATTAATTTGGTCAGGTGTCATATCCCTTTCCGGATTTATTATACCGGCGGGGTTTCCATTGTGATTACTACCAGGACCATGACATGTTTCACATGCGGTGTTAATTTCATCCATTTTACCGTCACCATTTAAATCAAAATAGCTGGGGTTCCCTTGAATTCTGGAATCAGTAGCATCGTATTGGAAAGCAGAATTTGCAATCCATTCACCGTTAGCATCTTGTGCTACTTCTAAACCGGTAACGTGACAGCCTACACATCCTTTAGCAAAAGATCTTGAGTTACCGGCTGCATCTGCCAAAGTTGAAGTTGCAGGATCGTAGATAGGCATATCACTACCATCGTACCAAGCATCCCCATGGTAAACTACGTATTCATGAGTTGCTTCATTGTACTGAACCGGTGAGATATAAAAATCTGCACTTTCGCCGGTAGTAGTTTGAATTTTTAATACATATCGCTGTTTCCAATGCCCACTTCCACCATAAGTCATGTAAACTCTCATAACCTCGTTACCTATAGTCATAGTATAACCGGTAGAATCAGAATAAGCTAATTTAGGTGCATTTGCTCCATATTTAGCGAAATTAGGCGTGGTTGCTAAATCCAAACCATCAACAAAATCATCTATGCCATTTTGATCGGCATCATTTACTATGCCCTTTTTTAAAACCATGGTGTTAGCACTATCTAATACAGATGAGTAACCATTAGCATGAAGTGTTGATCTCCAACTTGTTTTGTCAGAGGCACCAATACCTGGTCCTACAGTAGTATTATGACAGCCTAAACAGGTCTCAGTACCTACATATGTAGCTTGCGCCATTAGAAGGCCTGAGAACGAAACCAAAAAGAAAAATAAAAAGAAAGTATTCAAGATTAAGTACTTTTTCTTCATTATTTCCTCCATTTAATTTAGTAATAAGAAGTCTAACTTTACGTTAGTTTTTTGTTGCATGAAAAATAAGACTAAATAGTCTTAACAAAAAGGAAACAATTATTAATAATTTTTCATTTTTAATTGAAAGCATTACTTTCGGTAATATTGTATTTTGTAGACGAAATGAATGGGAGATAGTATGAAAATTTTAATAGCGGAAGATGAAATAACAATTGCAAATTCTTTAAAGAAAAACTTTGCAGATGAAGGACATAATGCACTAATAGCAAACGATGGAGAGAATACAATAAATCAAATTCAGGAGAATGATTTTGATGTTATTTTACTTGATTGGAGAATGCCAAAACTAAGCGGACTGGAAGTTTGTAAAAAATTGCGCAACGAAGGCTTTAACAAACCAATTATTCTACTAACCGCTCTCACAGATATTGCCAATAAGGTTGAAGCACTTAACGCAGGAGCAGACGATTATATTACTAAGCCCTTTTCTTTCGAAGAAGTAATGGCAAGAATTGAAGCAGTTGTAAGAAGATACAAATCCTCCACAAGGACTATTATTTTTGATAAATATAAGTTAGATTTAGTAAGTAGAATTGTTCAAACACCTGACGAACAAATAAGATTAACAGACAAGGAATTTGAATTGTTAAAATACTTTCTTGAAAATAAAGGTTCCATTATTACCAAAGAACGTTTATGCCGAGATGTTTGGGAATTACCTTTTACTCCAACAACCAATATGGTAGAAGTTACAATAAAAAACCTTAGGAAAAAAATTGAGGACGAATCTTCAAAAAAATATATAAAAACTATTTATGGCGAGGGATATTTATTCCTAACTGATTGATGCATATGAAAATACCTGTATTTACTAAAACAGTTAAAAGAATAGCATTACTAAATGCTTTTGTTATGTTGGGTTTATATATCCTTTTTATATTCTTCACTTTAACCATTGTAAAATATATTATTGTTGAAGACAAAGATTCGCGTTTAGCACATGAAATTGAGCATATAAAAAATGCATTCGCCGTTGAAAATGATTCATTGACACTTAAATTCCCTGTTGAACTAAACGAGCCTGATCTCACATACATTACCGAGCATCCTCTATTTCTGCAAATTTATGATTTAAAGGGAAACTTAATTTACCAAAGTAAAAATTTAGTCTATTTTGACGACATATTACTAGGCTTCCCAAATAAGTTTGATCCTTATTACTTTGAGGATTTGAAAGTTGGGAAGGATAATTTAAGAATAATTTATTCGCAAATAAAGAATAGATCGAACCAACCAATTGGCTATGTTCAATTAGGATCAATTTACTCAAATTTTACCTATGTAATAAAAAAAATACTTCTTTTTAATTTAATTGCCATGCCAATTACATTGTTAATTATTATTTCACTTAGTATTTTCCTGGCAAGAAAAAGTTACCAGCCTATCCATAAGATTATCAGTCTAGCCAACAAAATATCGGCTAGTAATTTAAATGCAAGGCTAACATACGAGGCTGAACCGAATGATGAATTAGGTATGCTAAAGCAAACTTTAAATTCATTGTTTGAAAGACTGGAATCACAGGTTAGCGAAATATCTCATTTTACCGATAACGCATCGCATCAATTGATGACACCATTAACAGCAATCAGTTCAGAATTGGACTACATATTAAAGAAAGATAGAGATACAAAGGAATATAAAGAAAGCTTAAAAATACTAAAGACACAAACCGATAGAATGATCAGCATGGTTAAAACAATGCTAATCCTAGCAAGGGAATGTAAAGGAGGTGCTGATTCCCAAAATGTTTTTGAGCTGAGTACGTTAATAAATAAGAACATTTCAGATGTATATAAAAACCAAAATGTAGAATTTACAGCAGATAAAAATATTTATCTGCGTGGAAGACCGGATTATTTTTCAATTGTAATGCAAAATTTAATAAATAATGCTCTTAAATATTCGGACGGAACACATGTTGAAGTATCTATTATAAAAAATAATAATATCGTAAAAATATTGGTCGAAGACCACGGGATCGGAATACCTAATGCAGATAAAGAAAAAATCTTTGAAAGATTTTATAGAGGAACTAACGGAGAAGAGAAAGGAATTGAAGGTTACGGATTGGGATTAAGTCTTGTAAAATCCGTTATTACATCCATGGGGGGAGAGATAAAAGTGGAAGATAATGTCCCAACCGGGTCTAAATTTATTATTATTCTCCCACTTGTTAAATTCAATTAATTATTACTAGAAAAGAAACACCTGGAAAATTAAACTAATCTGTCATTTCGAGTAACGTAGAAACAGCTTGCCGGACTTTGTAGGATGAGAATCTCCATACTTAAGTTAATATGAGATTTCTCACATTCGTTCGAAATGACATATGCGAGTATATTTTAATTTTTCAGAGGTTTCTACTATATAAAACTATTCACCCTGACAAATATTTTAAGGTTTCAACCCTGTATGGCAATCCACACAGACAGCATCTTTCCATTCTGAGTTATCATCATCATCCGGATCAGGATGTTTAAATTCTAAAGGTTCTTCCGTTGAGCCATACTCCATATTACCGGGATTACCCTGGGCAACTATAGTATGACACGTGGAACAATCGTTAGGGATCACATCGCCGTTTTCAGTCTCATGGTTTCCGTCATGGCATCTAAAACAACCCATAAATTCAATATGACCAATGTTATTGGGATAAGCATCCCATCTTACTTTCATTTCAGGAAAAATATTGTGTTTGAATTTATTTTTAATACCCTCAATTGCTTTATTTATAAGATCTCTTTTCTCCGAGTATATCTCAGGTAATTCTTCCTTATAAAAATCATTTACTGTATTTTCAATGAACGTCATAGCTGAATCTGTAGTAGATAAACTATTATCGCAGGCATCCATTGCTACAGATTTAATATAAGGTAATTCTTTGGGAATGGAATTATTCTCAATTGCATTATTTATAAAAAATGCAGGCGGTTTATAATTATGGGCAGGTCTATTATGGCAATCCATACAATCCATTGTCCTACTCCTTAACGAATCTTTTTGCTTCTCATCTAAATTATTGTTGTTGTCTTCAAATATTGTTTCTTTACCTGTTTTTAAATTAGTGTACTTTACCCAAGGAATATTCTGCCTTCTTTTATCAGTTGCAACATATTCAATTTTCACTTCCGGATTTATATGCCAGTGAATTCCTTCAGATAATCCTAAAGAACTATGGGATGGTCCAATTTTCATTAATAATTTAATATCCCACTCAGTATTAGCGGAATCCGGAATAAAATGCTTTTCTGTAACCAAAGTTCTGGAATAAAATTTTTGAGGCCAATGGCATTCTTCACAAGTCTCTCTAGCCGGACGTAAATTGCTAATGGGTGTTGGTATTGGTCGTTCAAAATTATTTGTTGTTACAGCATAAACCTGTCGCAACCCCGATAACTTTGATCTAACATACCAATCAGCACCGGTTCCAACATGGCATTCCACGCATGCAACTTTGGCATGAGAGGAATATTGATAAGCCGTAAATTCCGGTTTCATCACTGAATGACAAAGTTTTCCGCAAAAAGTAACCGATTCCGTAAAATTAAACGCTTGATAACTCCCTATTGCTGAGGCAAATAGAAAAATTGAACTCCCAATCATAAATATCATGAATGCATTTCTATGCTTTTTATCATTTAAATTAATGGACGGCCAATTTAATTTATCTTCCTCGGTTGTAAATTCCCCCAGCTTCTTTTTCTTCCAGAACATTCCTATTGGAATAAGTAAAAGTCCCAATACTAAAAATACTGGAAGAATAATGTAAATAATTAGACCTAAATAAGAATTTTGTTGATCTAAGAAAACTCCAATAACGAATAAAAAGACAATCATTGAAAAACTAACAATTGCTAATACGGCACCGGATAAGGATATCCAATTATGTGTTGAAGATGGGAGCCTTAGCTTCATTTTAACCTCTAAGAAATATGAATATACAAAATTTTCTTAAGTTGTTACTTTTGTTAAAAATTTGACTAGGCAAATTATTAAAAAGTTAAATAAATTGTGAAAATATTTACGTGCAGCAACAAATATTAATAATTTTTCATAAAATGTACTTAGGACAAATTGCAAACAAGTATTTAGACTATCAGTAAATAATTTGATAAAAATAAAAAAAGCAAGCAGAGTAAATATGCTTGCTTTAATAATTTTAGTTAGACTAAAGAATTTTTACACAAAAACTTAATTTTATTTAACCGATTCTTTAGTCCTTCGAACTATAGAAAAGATGAACCCCAACGCCATAACCAAAATACCTATCCATACGAAGCTGATAAAAGGTTTAACGCTGGCTTCGACCGCTAAAGAAGCTATTGCAGCCTTCGGAGTACTGCTTCCTTCATCCAGAGAAGAAAGTACTAAATCCACAACCCCTCCTGCATTAAGATTTGAAAGATTTATTTTCAAATTCGCATCCTTCAATATTTCCGGAACATAGAATCTTTTACCATTTTCGTTTTTTAATTTTGGTTCAATCGTATAGCTTCTTCCGTTGTAGGAAACCAAAATTTCGGCACCGATTTCAAAATCACCGCCCTGCATCATAGATGACATAGCACTTTTAGGAAAATCGAATTTATTAAAAGTTATGGTTTTTCCTTTAAATTGAATTGATTCTCCCTTTTTAAGCGATACCTTTTTTTCATTTCCCGATTTTTGTTCTTTTCCATCAGAATAACTTAAAGGAGTTACATAAAAATCTCTGGTTAAAGTATTATAAATATCAGGCTCCCGCATTAAACTACCGTTAAAATCAGAGAAGAACATAACGGGAGAAACTACAGAAGTACTATTTCCTTTTTTAATTTGAACATTAAAAGCAAATTTTTTCCCGTTTTCAATAGGTGTATATCCCAAAAATGTTAAATCGTAGCCCATACTGTGAACAATTTTTCCCTTTTCCAAATCAAGTTGATGTTTTTGTGTAAATCCTGCCGTTGCTACAACGCCAAGCAAAAACAGAGCAATACCGGTATGAGCAACATAAGCTCCAATAAAAATTCGTCTGCCTTTAATTCTTTTATAAATTATTTCAAGATTTACAACCAATGCAAATATAGATGAAAAGGTTAGAATTCCTAACATTAAATTATTAACGCCGCCCAGCAAAACTATAACGCCGGTTAAAATTACCGAAACAAAAAGTGATGGTGCGGAATTTTTAAGGACACTGGTTCCTTTATTTGTTTTCCATTTAAGCAGAAGACTAAATCCATTTAGCAAACCGATTATAATAGCAATAGGAAGATTCATTTCATTATAAAACCTTGTCTCAACTGCTTTACCAAAAATGGGTGCGGAAGTTCCTACAATTGTAATAATGGCTGCAGCAATCAATGCCACAGAGCCAGTAAACAAAGCCAGTTCCCTTGATAAAAGACTCTCTTTATGTTCAGATTCCCTTTCCAAAGATTTCCAACGATAAATTATTCCAAAAGCACCTATTAATAAAAAGGTTAACATAAGTATTATTAAAAACAAATAGACTAACATACCGGGCGCAACAAAAGAGTGAACAGAGGAATCGCCTAATATTCCGCTCCTTGTTAGAAACGTACTATACAGTACTAATACAAACATAAAGATTGAAAGAATTAAGTTTGTTTTTAAAAACCGACCGCTTTCACCTTTAGCTTGGGACTTCTTTTGTATCAAAAATGTATGAATTCCGGCGACTCCAATAAGCCAAGGAATAAAACTGGAATTTTCCACAGGATCCCAGCCCCAATATCCACCCCATCCAAGAACGCCGTAAGCCCAATATCCTCCCAGCATAATTGCAAAACCTAACACTATAGTACCGGTAAGAAGCCAAGGGAAAGATTGTTTTATCCAATCTCTATAATCATTTTTCATTAAAGCTGCAATAGCAAAAGAATACGGTACTGCAGAAAGGGCAAAGCCGAGGAATAAAAACGGAGGATGAATTTGCATCCAAAAATTTTGCAATAACGGATTTAACCCTTTGCCTTGAACAATGAATTCACGAATAGAGACGCCTCCGGAAGCTAACGCCGCATAAAGATCCGAACTCATTTTTACAAAACTTTGATTACTGTTTGGATCTCTAAACAAATGATTTTGCATAAAAGGCAAGGA
>CBEVZC010000130.1:0-8244 GCA_965554225.1 uncultured bacterium
TTATTTTGACTTAACGACTAACTACTTTGGTTACATTTTATTTTGACCTAACACGTTCATCAGCTCTTGTACTCTGCAAATTGAATGGAAATTACAATAGCGGCAAACTTTATTTTCTCTATCTTCCAGTGTGGAAAGATTAAATTTTCCCTGACTAATACTTTTCACATATCCATTAATTTTGTCTGAAGCGGTTTTGATTAAACCTTCATTCAATTCTATCTTAGTTCCCATATCAACTTTTTTTCTGCCTGCAATGTTAATATTTTGTCGCCCAAATTTACCTTCTTGGAATTTAAGGGAAAAGATTATCATACCAAAAGGCTTCAAATTAATTTCTAACTTATCGGTTAAAATTTTATTTGCCACATAAAGATAAACGGGAAGCTGTAAAGCAATTCCTTCTTCCAAGTCTTTTATAGATGGTTTTTTACCTCCAAGTTTATAGTCAATTATTGTTAACAACTTATTTTTTATGTCTATATCTATTCTGTCAATTTTACCTCTTAAGTCAACTGCTCCGACTTTTATAGGGACATAAGTAGAAAGCTCTTCATCCGAGCCTGATCTTCTAATACTTCCAAAAGCAACCTCAAAGTATGCAGGCAATGAATTTTTATCTTGATTTCGCTCATGCTCAATAAATTTGAAAAGTATCGATTCTTTCTTATTTCCATTTAAACCGAATATTTTCTCTTTTTCAAAGAACGTCATTGGTGAAGAGAAATTTAAACTATCAAAATCTGCTTTGGCAATGTCGAATAATATTTTTTTAGCTTTGTTAAACTCAATATCCGTACTTTTATTAATAACCAAATCCTCTTCTCTAAGTGCTGTATAAAATTCATAAAGTATGCTATGCAATAAACTCCCCAATTCCAAAGCTTCAATCTCATCGGAGGGTTCCTTTATTTCTTCAAGCCGCAAAACTCTCGTTAAGAAATACTTAAACGGACAAAGTGCAAAAGTTTCCAGTTGAGTAATAGAATATTCCCTTTCTAAAAATGAGTTAATAAACTCCAGTGATTCTTCATTTACTTCATGTTTGTAATTTGGAAACGATTCCAATTTCTCATCATATAAAAGATATCCGTTAAACTGAGTTTCCAGGAAGGGATTTTCTCTACGAAGCTTATCTATCTCTAAAGATTTCAACAATCTTTTCCAGTCCAAATTTTGACCAGCAGTTCTATTTTTTAGTTCATCTAACTTTTTATATTTCCAACTTTCTCCTATATTTTTTAATAGCTCCTCCTGTGAATATAAAAGTATATCATATCCGGAATTATCAATTTTGCGAATATCAAACAATTTTAATAACTCTTGTATAAAAGTAGATTCAACAAGTTCCTTTTCATCTTCGAATTTTGCATACGATAAATACAGAGCTTTGTTCCACGCACACAAACTTTGATAAAAATGATATCTCTCCTCCAATTGATGATTCCTTGCACTTTTAGCATACGTGCCGGAATAAAAAATTTCAGGATTAAATCTTGTGGGGAATTCACCATCGACTAATCCGGCGATGAATAAATAATCAAATCTTAAACCTCTAATTTCATTTATCGAAGTAATTAGAACACCATAGTCAACTTTTTCCTTTACATTAAATCGAGCCCAATTACCGGCCGTCCTTATTTGGTCAAGGAAAAATTTAAGGTCGTACTTTTTATCGGGACCAAATTGCTGTTCAAGTAAATCAAATACTTCAGTAATTGTTTCAAAAAAAGTTGTAACGGGTTTAATACTTGCTTCACCTGTTCCGGCATCTGAATCTAAAATTTCATTAAATAGCCCAAGATTAAAAACAAGTTGCTTAAGATTCTCCAGAAATTCCGGAATAGTAATTTTAATATCAAATTTTTGAAGTAGTTCGTAAATTCGATTGATATCATTAAGTCCTTTTAGATAAGATATTTTTTTCTTCTCGGCTATTTCAATTTCTTCAGAATATTTTAGAAGTTCAATCGATTCGGTTAGTGATTTAATCCAATTTAATCTTCCGGCAATAATTTTTAATTGTGTTGCAATATTCATTAGATTATTTAAATCAACGCCATTCATCTTAATAAATCCGCTGCTAACAGCTTTGAAAATGCTTTTATAAAAAAAATCATTTTCCAAAATCTCTAAAAAACTTATAATTCCTATAACAGGAGCGGATTTATCCAATGCTGTTCTGTCGGTAAGATTAAACGGTATTCCATAAGTTTGAAATATATCCTTATATGTTGAAGAAAAATTTGAAACCAAGTTAAAAGAGACACAAATTTTATTCGGAGAAACATTTTTATTCAAAATTAATCGTTTAATTTCTTTTGCAATTAATTCCGCTTCATTTATACGAGTATTAGCAGCTATTAAAGAAATTTTATCTTGAAAATTCTCCGTTTCCTTCTGTGTAATATTTGAAAATAAACGCTCCCTCACTTTCTTATTAAAGTTATTCACCGATAGAGGCGATTTATCTTTAACTATTTTAAACTCTTTTTCCGCTAATCTATTATAGCATTCATTCAGATGAGCAAATAGCATCGGGTTATATTCGTAATAATCAAAATTTATGAACATTTTGATATTAGGAACATGCGACAAATATTCTAACAATTTTATTTCCAAACCGGAAAATTCATCGAAACCATTAATAACAATTAAATTTACGAAAGGATATAATTTTTCAAAATTTTGTAAGAAATTGATTTTACCAAGTAATAGCAGCTCTTCGTAAATATCACCTATTTCGTAAGCAGAAAGATCATGACATTTCTTTTTGTAAAGGTTATATATTCCGGAAATATCAATTGCCTTCAACTTTTCGGAACCAGTTAATTTATCGGCTTCTTCAATTAACTTATGCGGAGTAACGCCATGACGTTTATATTCCGAAATCACGTTTTTAATTCTATCAAGTGTACCAAAGGGTATTTCATCTTTATATATGGAAAAATACCGTAAGTCAATTTCTTCCGCACTTTGCGAAATTAGGACGGTTGAAGCAGCTTCACTTAATGTTTTAAATGCTTTCGACTTTTTCAAAAGTTTTTCCGAGAAGGTACTTAACGTCTCCAAGTTAATTGTGTGAACACTGCGCAGAGGTGTTTGAGTAATTATATCCTTTTTCAACCGGCGTAGTTTTCTATTTGTCGGTACGATTAAAAGAAGTTCATTTAGAAGTGAGTTTTGAATTTTAGAGTTTATAAGATCATCTAAATCGACATCCTTAATATTAGTATTGGTTAAAATCATATTTCTTCATTATGAATCAATAATAATTCTAATTTTTTCTCCATACAATCTTATCGCCTTCCACAATATTAAATTTATCGGTAAACCCCGCATTAACCTCAACTACAAATTGAGCCGGTTTTCCGGATGGATACGACTCGAGTGAATACGGCGTAGTATTCTTATGGATTTTTATAATCTCACTATTTTTATTCACAAAAATTATGTCCAAAGGCAAAGTTGTATTTTTCATCCAAAAAGATTGAATATCCTCTTTAGGAAATATGAACAACATTCCCCTGTTAAATTTCATCTTATCTCTATACATCAATCCTTGTGCCCTTTTAGCATCATTATCTGCAATTTCAATTTCAATTTTTGTTATAAATTCACCATCCTTTTTAATAAAAGTCAGTTCACCGTTTTTAATAAAACTAAATGCAGAATGTGCAATATTTCTATCAGCTCCATTTGTAGTAATCATGTTTGTATTTGAAGGTTTTATTAATAAATAAAGCGCTATTAAAAATACAATTACAACTAATCCGATTATAAGGTTTTTTTTGCCTGACTTAAGCTCCGAACTATTTTGTTTTTTATCAGTTGTTTTTTGTTTTGTTTGATTTTTCATTTTTCTGTGTTTTTTAATTATTAGATCAATAAATTTAAGAAATACAAAATTAATTTGAAGACTTATAAATCAAATATAAGCAATGTTGCAAATCAAGGTAAAAAATGTTTCTTGAACGGTACGCACTAAATTTAACAGAATCCCAATTGAAATTAATTAAGAGCGGCTGGGGTAAAGGTGCAGTTGAAAAAGTAATAACTGAAAAAATTTTTTACGAATCGGATGGTTTAAAAGTAAACGGATACATTGCATATCCAAAAGGATCAACAAAAAAATATCCGTGCGTTATTTGGTGCCGTGGAGGTTTTGGAAATGCAGGAGCGCTTGATGACTTCAACGCCCAAGGTATACTGGGACAAATAGCAAGCTGGGGATATGTTGTACTGGAATCGCAGTACAGAGGAAATGCCGGAGGTGATGGGAATGATGAATTCGGCGGAGCTGATTTAAACGATGTATTGAATTTAATTCCTATTGCAGATGAAATTGAAAACGCAAATACGAGATTATGGGGAATTGAAGGCTGGAGCCGCGGCGGAATGATGACTTACTTAGCTTTAACAAAATCAACAAAATTTAAAGCGGCTATTGTTACCGGCGGAATAACAAACTTAAATTGTAACTTTGACGAAAGCACGTTCATTAAAAGACTATTCGAAACTTCATTAAAAAATTCCGATTCAAGTAATTTCCAAGAAGAGTGTAATTCCAGATCAATAATTAATTTTGCTGACAAGCTTTCTAAAAATACTCCATTATTAATTTTACATGGAACTGCCGATAGAAGAGTACCGCCACACAATTCAATTGATTTATCATATAAACTTCTAGAATATAATTTCCCTTTTAGACTAGTACTTCTTGAGAATGGGGACCACTTTCTTAAAGCTCATAAAAAGGAGATTGATTCTTTAAGAAAATTCTGGTTTGAAAAATATTTAAAATGATTTATCTATATTTTAAATCCATGTCTCAACATTATATAAGCAGTGTACAAATTATTATAAAAATCTCGTAAGGAGGAACAATGGCAGCAAAGTATTGGCTTGTAAAATCAGAGCCCACGGCATTTTCAATTGATGATTTAGTAAAGAGTAAAAACAAAACAACTCATTGGGACGGTGTAAGGAACTATCAAGCCCGTAACTTTATGCGAGACGAGATGAAAAAAGGCGACAAAGTTTTATTTTATCATAGCAATGCAAAACCTACTGCAGTTGTTGGTATCTGCGAGGTTGTAAAAGAAAGCTATCCGGATTTTACGGCTTTTGATCCTGAAGATATTCATTTCGATCCTAAGAGTTCACAAGACAAACCAACATGGTATATGGTTGACATCAAGTTGATCAGAAAATTAAAGCATCCTGTTACACTTTCCGAGATCAAAGGGAATAAAAAATTGCAAGATATGAAACTTGTTCAAAGAGGTAACCGTCTTTCTGTTATGCCTGTAGCTAAACAAGAATTTGATGAAATAGTAAAAATGGGTAACAGTTGATCTGAATATTTTAACTATAAGTTAAAATTCTAACTTTCTCTAATTAGAAAGTAAAATAAACATTTCGAGCGAGTTTTTAATTTACATTGATTGTTTCAAAAATAATTTCTATTTATGAATATAAAATTTATAGATTTTGTTTTGCCTTAAATATATGCTCCAATCTTCTTCAATTAAAATAGCTGTAGCAAAATCAGACCTCTTTCAATTTTGGTAATCAATTTTAAAAGGATGTTATATGAAAGTTGCCCAAAAAATTTTACTGTTTCTTACTATAATTATTTTATCATGCAACCATCCTGAAGTAAATGCTCAACTTAAAATTGTAGAAGCTTTTCCAAGCTTAACTTTTCAGCAACCAGTCGATATTCAAAATGCCGGAGATGCAACAAACAGAATTTTTATAGTTGAACAAAAGGGAGTTATTAAGGTATTCCAAAATAATCCGGATGAAAACAATTCAAAAATATTTTTAGATATTAGCGACAAAGTATTGAGCGGAGGTGAACAAGGATTACTCGGATTGGCTTTTCATCCGGACTATAAAGAAAACGGATTTTTCTTTGTCGACTATACGGCTGATAATCCGAGACGGACAGTTATATCTAGATTTAAAGTTAATAATACCAACCCCGATATTGCGGATAAAAATAGTGAAACAGTTTTACTTGAGGTATCACAGCCTTTTAGTAATCATAACGGCGGACAAGTTTCCTTCGGACCAGACGGTTATCTTTATGTTTCTTTCGGAGATGGCGGTTCCGGCGGTGATCCTAACGGTAACGGACAGAATTTAAACACTTTACTTGGTAGTATTATCAGAATAGATATAAACCAAAATACCGGCAATTTAAATTATACTATCCCTGCGGATAATCCGTTTGTAAATCAGAATGATAAGCGCGGTGAAATATATGCTTACGGTTTAAGAAATACTTGGCGATTTAGTTTTGATAAAAACACTGGGAAATTATGGGCAGCGGACGTTGGACAAAATGCATGGGAAGAGATTGATATTATTAAAAAGGGCGGCAACTATGGATGGCGGATCATGGAAGGCTTGCATTGCTTTAACCCGTCAACGGGGTGTGATGAGAACGAGCTGGAAAAGCCGGTTTGGGAATACGGTCATAATTCCACCGGCGGTTACTCAATAACAGGGGGTTTTGTTTATAGAGGGCAAAATGCACCTTCGCTTACCGACAAATATATTTACGCAGATTTTGTATCCGGAAATATTTGGTCATTGCAGCTTTCGAACGCATCCGCTTCGAACAAATTACTTAAAGGTACTAATTTAAGCATATCGACCTTTGGAATTGACGAAGGAGAAGAACTTTATTTTGCAGATTATTCAGCCGGGAAAATATATAAGTTTGAGGAAGGAGTTTCTTCTGTTGGCAGTTTGATAATTCCCAAGTTTCAATTATTCAATAACTATCCAAACCCTTTTAATCCAACTACAAAAATATCTTATCGAATTAGCGAAAGCAGTTTCGTCCTAATAAATATTTTTAATCCTCTTGGAGAATTAGTTCAAACCTTAATCAATAATTATCAACAACCCGGAACTTACACCAAAGTTTTTAACGGTACAAATTTAGCAAGCGGTTTATACACCTATCAATTTACCTCAAATAATTACGTTGAAACAAAAAAGATGTTATTACTTAGATAATCTTGTTATTTTAATATGTTTTATTTTTTGAATAAGGGACCGAAGTAAATATCAATGTTTAAAATCAAGATTATTTAACCGATGAAACGTTTCAAATATTCAATTTTTGCACAGTTTATTTACAGGTATGCAAATATTCCGTTGTCGTTGTTACTCATTGTCCATTTATTGCTTTTGTTAATGGGAGTGCAACAGCATTGGAAGTTTGCCGTACTTGCTGCTTTTAATATTGTTATTTTATATGCACTTAATCGCTATTATATTAAAAGCTATAAGCTTTTCCCTTATCACATAACAATAAAAGATGATTCTATAATTTGTTCGGATTTCTTTTTCCAAAGAAAAATTTTCAGTATTAAATTTGAAGATATAGTAGATATTGACGGAGGAATCTTTTCCGGCAAAATGACTAAACCAATCTATATAAAAGATAAGACAGGAAAGATGATTGGAGTTAACCAGCACCTAAAAGATTTTAATGTTTTCCTAACACTGTTATTAAGCAAAGTACCTAAAAATATTTATGACCAATCTCTTGATAAATTATCTAATCTAAAAGACAAAAGAATCAGCAGTAACATTTTGAAGTATCTAAATAAGAAAAACAAGAAGTAATATTAACCAATAAATAAAAAAGCCCGACGACAGCCGGGCTTAAGTAATTAAAAAATTGCAATTACTTTTTGGGAGGATATACGGCATCCTGAAGAGCTTTAGATACTCTGAATTTAACTTTACTCTTTGCAGGAATGACCATCTTTTCTCCTGTTGCAGGATTTCTGCCATTACGTCTTTTTGTCCTCGTAGTAAATACTTTTCCTAAACCTGGAATAGTAAATTGTTTTTTAGCATTCTTATATGCTAATTGAGAAAGTTCATCTAAAAAAGTAGCAGATAATTTCTTGGTTGTACCAAGTTTTGCTGCAAGATGATCTACTATTTGAGCCTTGGTCATTGGCCCGGTTGCTTTCTTTGTTTTTGCTGCTGTAGCTTTTTTAGCTTTAGTTGCTGTAGCTCTTTTAGCTTTAGTTGCTGTAGCTCTTTTAGCTTTAGCTGCTGCTGGTTTAGCTTTTGCCTTAGTGGCTTTTTTTGCTCTCGCCATTTCTTTTCCTTTAGATTTGTTATTGAATGCAGTAAAAAATAAATAAAAAAACAAATAAAAAAAGTAATTTTGTTTTCATAGTTTTGAATTTAATAGCTTATAAATTT
>CBEVZC010000131.1:0-8188 GCA_965554225.1 uncultured bacterium
ACAGCTGCTCTATCCTGTTTGATAGAAATAAACACAATTGCAAGAGTTGGTTTAAAACCATCGACTAAGCTTTCTGCCAGTGCAGTTTTAATCTCTTCGGTTGATTTTCCTTTTATGGATTTTGCTTTCATAATTGTTCCTTACATTATATAATTTTATTATAAACGTTACTTACCGCATCAACGATCGGCGGATAAATATTTTTTCTTCCAAAGGAATCCCTTCGGGAGAATCCAATATTTTTATGGGTGAGAAATCTTTCTCTAAAATCAAACTGAAAAGATATCTCCTCATTTCAATCGTCCGTATGACAATCTTAATCACTTATTTCACCTTTATCACTACAAACGTTACGTCATCATCCGGGTCTTTTCCATTTACCCATTGCGATGCGGAACTCTTTAAGTGATTTACTATCTCTTCCGGTTCTTTCTCTCCGACTGAATGAAACTCTGTTTTAGTTCTGTCGTAACCGTACATTTCGTTACTTTCATTTTGAAGTTCCGGTAAGCCATCACTCAATAATAAAATGGTATCTCCTTGTTCTAAATGACTTTCCTTAAGTGTGTAGGGAAAGTTTCTCATTGCACCGAGAGGCATTCCTTTTATAAATATTTCTTCTATTGCTTTATTCTTTTCCCTGTAAATTAATGCAGGGGGCATTGCAGCTGATGAAACAGATAAATTGTTTCCTTTTATCTTTAACAACATTAAACACATCGAGAGTTGATGAAATTTCATCCCTTTTATTACACGTGAAATTTCTGAGAACGTTGTTAATATATCCTGATTAGGAGCAAGAATATTGAACAGACTTTTTGTTGTCGTAACCATTGTACCCGCTTTCATCCCGTGTCCAGTTGCATCTCCTACCACAACCGTAAGTGTTCCGTCCATTCCTACGTGGAAATCGTAATAATCTCCGCCTACTTCTGTTGCGGTTTGCATGTAAACTGCAATATCAAGATTTGGCAAATTAGGCAAATCTTTCGGCAGCATCGAAAGCTGAAGTTCTCGGGCTTCTTCAAGTTCTTTTGATTTGCGTTCGTTTTCAGCTTCAAGTAATGCAAGTTGCGCTTTCCCTTTCTCCCGTTTTAAAATCCGTGATCTTTGGATTCGATCTACAGTAAATACTCCAATTATAAAAATTAAAAAATAAGATAAATATGCCAAGTTGGTTTTCCACCATGGCGGTGTTATTACTACACGAATTGATTTTCCATCTTCATTCCATAAACCGTCATTATTCGATCCCTTTACCCTAAATATATATTCTCCGGGATCCAAGTTTGTATAAGTTGCAACTCTAATATTATCAACATACCGCCAATCATCTTCGTAATTTTCCAGTTTAAATGCATATTTATTTTTTGATGGATTAGCGAAATGCAAAGCGACGTATTCAAAAGATATATCATTCTGCCAATAGGGTAACACAATTTCATCTGTCTTAGATATTTGTTGTTCAAGCGGAGAATTATTACCTACAGTAACGTGTTCATTAAATATTTTTAAATCTGTGATAACAATATTAGGTTTATATTTATTGTCTATTATTTCATCTGGATAAAACGAATTATATCCTTTAATCCCTCCAAAAAACATTTCACCATCGCGTGCTTTATAAAATGCTCCACCATTAAATTCTTCACTTTGCAGCCCATCATCTACGGTATAATTTCTAAATTTAAATGTATTCGGATTAAATTTAGTAATTCCATTGTTAGTTGAAATCCATAGATTACCATTCTCATCTGGTAAAATTCCATAAACTCCGTTATTTGGCAGATCACTATTTTCTTCAGTAATACGTAAAAATTTTTCAGTTTTTGGATCAAATCGATTCAGCCCTCCACCATATGTAGCAATCCATACAAATCCAATTGAATCTTCATAAAAATCCATAACGTTAGGTTGGCTTAAACTGGTAGAATCTTTTGGATCATAATTATAATAACGGAATGTTTCCTTATCTATATTTAGAATATTTATTCCATTTGTTGTGCCCATCCATAATTCATTCGGTCTTGTTTTTGAATACCATACTGTTCTAACAAAGTTTGCCCTATTATTTAAACTATTTTCATTCTCGGGATCATAGGTATATTTTTTCATTGTCCCTTTTGATTTATTAAATTTGATCAAACCACTACCGTTTGTTCCAAACCATAAGTAACCGGGATAATTATCCAACTCAAGTATATTATAATTAACTTTGTTAAAATTCGTATTGAGGTTCAATGAATCTATATAATATCTTCTAAATGTTTTTGTTTTTTCATCTAATCTGTTTAATCCTTTACCTGTTCCAACCCATAAATACTTACCATCATCATAAAGGCTAAAAACATAATCACTGCTAATAGAATTATTTTTTTTATCATCATTAATAAAGGATTCAAATTTGTTTTTAACCCGATCATAAGAAACTAAACCGGATCCCTGAGTTGCAATCCATAATAAATTATTTTCATCAACATTAAAACCTCTAATTGGATTTTTAATAACATTAGATTCTTCAGTACCTGTATTTAGTAAGGAAAATTTAATAACCGATTTATCATAAACGTTTAATCCTGCTATCATGGTTCCAACCCATAAAACACCTGTCTTATCAACTAATAGAGAAAGAATTAAATTACTGCTTAAACTTTTTTCGTCTTTTGGATCGTTTGATAATTCCCATACTTGATTCGATTTAATTTTTAGTTTGAATAAACCAGCTCCATTTTCTTCTGCAAAACGAATATTATTTTTTATTCTGGTACCACCAATCCAAAGATTGCCCGAATCATCAGGCACAATCGAAGTGACTCTTACATTATTAAATAATGTTTTATTATTAGGCGGTTCAATCTTATTTAATGTCATATCCGAATCTTGAAACCTTAAAAGACCCTCACGAGCTGTTCCTATCCAAATGTTCCCTTTGTTGTCTTCTTTTATTGAAATAGCTCTTGTTTTAATATCTGGATTCTTTATTTTTTCAGGTACTAATTGGGGTACATTTTTCTCACTATAAACAATTTTAAAAGTATGTACTTTACCTTTACTACCAATCCATAAACGATTTTGTTTATCTTGGTATGTAAAATAGATTCTATCTTTAGAAATAGGATAATCTGGTGGAAGTAAATTTACCATATGAATAAATTTTCCCTCTTTAACCATCATATAATCAAAATCATTATTTCTAGTTGTTAACCATAGATTACCTTTAGTGTCTTCACTTATATGAATTACACTATTATCAGCTAGACTATTTGGGTCAGAATGATCATGATTAAAACTTGTAAAATTATTTGTAGCAGAATTGTATCTGCTGATTCCCCCAAACTCACTACCAACCCAAATTACGCTGTCCTTAGCGACATAAAGTGAGTTAACCCAATTATCATTTAGTGAAAGAGAATCACCTGGAATCCTTTTATATATTTGAAAATTATATCCATCATATTTATTTAATCCATCTTCTGTTCCAATCCAAATAAATCCATCATAGTCTTGAACAATTGCAGAAGCTTTATTCTGAGATAGACCATTACTCGAAGTTATTCTGTTAAATTTTATTGGTTTAGTTTGTGCAATAATACTTGAAGTAAATACCAATATCACTAACCAAGCAATTAGTTTTTTATTTTTTATTTGAACAATATTAATATTTCTCATATTCATCCTTTGAAAATTTATTTCACTTTAATTACTACAAAAGTTACGTCATCATCAGGGTCTTGGTCATTAGTCCAATCTGAACCCGCATCTTTGAGTTTGTTTATAATCTCTTCCGGTGATTCTCCCGCAATTTCTTCAAAATAATTTCTGGCTCTTTTATAACCGTACATTTCTTTCTTATCATTGAATAATTCAGGGAATCCGTCACTCATTAATAATATTGTATCACCCGGATTTAACTCATTATTTATTATTGTATAAGGGAATTCACTAAATGTACCTAGAGGCATACCCTTCATTACATGTTCTTCAATGGTTTGATTCTCTCTTTTGTAAATAAACACTGGCGGCATTCCGGCAGCCGACATCTGTATTTTACTGCCCGTTATCTTTAACATTGTCATACACATTGATAAATTTTGCATTTGCATTAACTTCAGACATCTTGTCATCTCGTGAAAAGTTTCTACAATATTTGGATTTGGAGCAAGCACATTAAATAAACTTTTAGTTGTTGTTACCATAGTGCCGGCTTTCATTCCATGCCCCGTTGCATCTCCAACAACAACTGTAAGTGTTCCATCTAATCCAATATGAAAATCATAATAATCGCCTCCAACTTCCGTAGCTGTTTTCATATATACTGCTATATCTAAATGAGGTAACTGCGGCAGCTCTTTGGGTAACATGGATAGCTGCAATTGACGTGCTTCTTCTAATTCTTCAGTTTTGCGTAAATTCTCAGCTTCAACCGCTCTGGCTTGCAGCTCAGCGGCTTCCGCCCGATGTTCAGCTTCTTGTATTTTCATTCTTTCTTTGGCTTTGGATAAAAGCCTTCTTCGTTGAAATCTGTCAATGCCAAAAATTAGACCAACAAATAAAAGTCCGTATCCTATATATGCAATGGTTGTTCTATACCATGGTGGCAATATTGTTATATTAATTGATCGTTCAGTTTTGCTGGGAATTCCATAACCGCTAATTGCACGAACCTTAAAGCTGTAATCACCTGGTTCTAAATTTGTGAATGAGGCAAAATTTCTGCTTGTGTAATTCCATTTTTTGTTAAAGCCTTCCAATTTGTAGCTTACACGGTTTTTAGAAGGACGAGAATAATGGAGGGAAGCAAAATCAAACGAAATATCATTTTGCGCATAAGATAAGCTTATGTCTTTCAATTCATAAATTGATTTATTTAGTTTAACCGTAGATTCCGGATCAAAAATAGAAACTTCGGATATGTTCATATTTTCTATTACCGGAATTGGAGGATATTCGTTTTCTGAACTTGGATAAAAGGAAATAAAACCATTAAAAGATCCAAATAATATTTCACCGCTATTTGTAATAAGTGAACCGCCACCAATTCCGCCGGGTACTCCATCTTTACTGTCATATTTTGTTATTGACCATATAGAGTCTTTAACCGGTTTAATTAGTTTAGTAATTCCACCACTGCTGTTTATCCAAATGTTACCTTTAAAATCTTCTATTAGTGAGTTAATAGCAGTCTGTGGCACATCCGGTATTTCTGCATTGGAGTATAATTTTTCTTTTTCAGGATCAAATCTGTAAAAACCTGAAGGATTTGTAACAATCCAAAGAAGACCCTTGCTGTCTTCAAATAATTGGCTAACAGAAATTTGTGCTTTACTAAATTCTTTAAATCTATACTGTTTATAATTGCCGGAAGAAAAATCATATCTAATTAGACCATTATTTCCAGCCCCAAACCACAACGTGTTTGGATACTTTCTGCTGGCAAGAATATCGTCTGACTCAAGAAAATCAGCATATTGCTTAGTTTTCTTATCATTTTCAATTAGCTTTCCTATTCTTTCTGATTCAGGATTGCCAAGTTTAATAATTTTAATACCGTACCAAGTGGAATCAGTTGGAGGATCAACATTAAAATTTGCATATGAATGGCCTATATCAGAATTAAAACTTAGATTATATTTACCCGGATCTAGATTAATTGTATCAATCCTAACACGGTTTTTAATTCCCCCGCCGCCGTGAAAGGTTTTATTAAACTTATCCATAGACCATAAGATTTTCCCACTTTCATTTGTCAGGCTGCCATAATCAAACATTCCTTGAGGATATCTTCCTTCACCTAAGCAAACTAATAGAAAATTGCCTTTTTCATTTAAGGAAAAATCTTTTGTTAGGTTTGCTGATTCTCCTACTTCATTAAAAGATACAATTATGTTTCCCTGTTTGGTTAAAGTCCTTACTTCTTCAATAAGAGATTTATTATATATTCGATTGGCTATGCTCGGTAATTTATCTATTTTTTTAGATTTTGTATTTAATATATAAATACCTGAATTAGTACTTATTAAAATTCTATTCTTCGGCATATATTCTAAGCGCTTAATATTTTCATTTCCAAAGGCAATATTTCCTTTTAAAATCTTAATATTTTCTGTTTTTTTAGAATTTAAATCATAACTGGCTATATCTGTATTGGTAGGTGAGAACCAAATCCTTTGATCATCATCTATTAAAATATTATTAACATTAGAGTTATTAGAATATATCTCGGGGATTTTAATACTTAGGGGAACAATATTATCCTTTTTTATATTGTATTTAAATATTCCTTTTTGGTTTGTTGCCAGAAAAATTTCATCTTTATTTGCAGGATTTGAGACAATTGAAGCTACAAATGACAGTGCATTCTGATTAACATTCTCATCTGAAATTGAGTGAAATTTAAATGGTTTTTTTTGCGGATCAAATTTTAATATTCCGTTGTCAAAAAGTCCAATCCAGTAAACGCCAAATTTGTCAACATATTTTGATGCCGGTAATTTTCCAATTCCTCTTTCACCAAGTTCACCCTCAATATTTACAAAGCTAAACTTTTTTGTTGTAGTTGAATATTTGCACATTCCGAGACGTAGAGAATTAAAGAATAAAGTCCCATCATCAAATTGGCTGAAATTCCAGAAAAAATTATCGCGGGCTGAACTACCGAACTCTTTCCAATCATCAATTTTTTCATAGTTGAATGTAATAGGATTGTATTTTATTATAGTATTTCTTCCGCCAAACCAAATATTACCGCTTCTGTCTTCATAAATTTCAATAATTCCCAAAGGCGAATCATTACCAGCCAATGTATATTTCTCAAATTCATGTAAGGTTTCATTATAAAAGAATATACCTTTAGTATAGCTTGAAATAAGAAAATTACCGTTTTTAAGTTCAAGCATTCCAAAGACGGCTGAGTTTTTTATTGCAGTTAAAGTATCTGTACCATCTAATTTTACCAATAGTGGAACTATCTCAAAAGATTTAGTTTCTCTATTAAATTTTTGGATTCCACTTCCTTGCGTTGCAACCCAGAAATTATTTTTTGAATCAAGATATGATCTAGTTACTTTAATGTTCGCTTGCTGTGTGTTTACGGCTAATGCCGTAGGATAATTAGTGAAAGTATTATTTTCCCTATTAAAAACACTCATGTTTCCAGGAGTACCAATCCACAAATTCCCCTCCCCGTCTTCATTAATATTTTGAATATTGCTCGACGGCAGACTCGTCGAATCTCCCGGAATATTTTTAAATACTTCAAAAGTGTAACCGTCATACCTGTTTAGTCCATCTACCGTTCCAAACCACATAAATCCAAATTTGTCCTGGTAAACCGTATTAATACTATTAAATCTAGAACTGGATAAACCATCGGCAACATTTAAATTTTCAAAAAGATAATCGTCTTGCGCAAATAATTTGCCACCGCCTATAACTAAAAAAACAATTATCAGTCCGCATACGCTATTAAGTATTCTTCTCATTTTATATCCCTATACATGATTATTATAATTTTTATTTCTTTATTCACTATTTTTTTTCCATACATGCTATCAAGCTGGTAAAAAGCGGAAGCTCAATTATTCATGAGATTCCGTGTAAGAACATCACGGAATGACATTAAGTTATTTCCTATTGACCAATAACTATTGCCCAAAATTTATTTCATCTTTAACACAACGAATGTTACGTCGTCATCAGGAGCATTACCGTTTGTCCATTGTGATGCAGAATTCTTCATGTGTTCAATTATTTCTTCAGGTTCTTTTACTCCTACTGAATGGAACTCTGATTTTGTTCTGTCGTATCCATACATTTCACTATTTCCATTTAGTAGCTCAGGTAATCCATCACTAGCTAGCAATATTGTATCCCCTTTTTCTAAATGGCTTTCTTTAACGTCATAAGGAAAATTGTTCATAGCTCCGAGCGGCATTCCCTTAATAAGAATTTCTTCAAGGGCATCATTCTTTTTCCTGTAAATTAATGCAGGCGGCATTGCCGCCGATGAAACTGTTAATTCGTTTCCTTTAATCTTCAGCATCATCAAACACATTGATAACTGATTTAATTTCATCCCCTTTATTACCCTTGTCATTTCAGAAAATGTGATTAAAATATCCGGATTAGGAGCGAGTATATTAAACATACTTTTTGTTGTTGTTACCATCGTTCCGGCTTTCATTCCATG
>CBEVZC010000132.1:0-8123 GCA_965554225.1 uncultured bacterium
AAGCATCGCTGAATACGGAAATTACATTTGCAGCATCCTCTGTTGGTGTTGGAGCTGGACTTGTTGGTGTGATTGGATTTCCACTGCCGCCACCGGAGCCATCATTGTAGAAATAAACATTATCTAGATAAACATTATTTAACTTTTCGTTCCCAACTAATACTAATTGAGCTACATTTGCTTTATTTGCCCATCCTGCAAGAGGAATATCCACTCCAATCCAAGATTCAGAAACTAATGTTGGACTAGTAACCTTAATACCAACTTCAGAATCATCATCACCACCAAATTTATTATCTGCACCAAAATCAACAAGTTTGGCTTCAAACTCTGCGGCATCTGCTGGATCGGGTGTCCAAATATCAAGATGGAAATAATTCATATCAGAAGCATCAATAGTTTGTGATGTAAATACTATTCCAACAAAATTTAATTTTTTATATAATTTTACATCATTACCTGCTATTTGAAGATCCTTTACTTCAGCAGTAGAAAATTCCCAGAATGGATTCCAAGTGTCAACTTTCACATTAGTATAAGCATTACTAAATAAAGATATAACACTATCTGGACTTATTGTTGGTGTTGGTGCAGGAACTGCTGGTTTTGGAAGTGCGCCAACTGCTTCAATTGTCAAGGATCCTTTTGCACTTACGCCATCTAATTTAGCAGTTATGACCGCCGTACCACTATCTAGGACAGAAACAACACCAAATTCGTCAACTTTTGCAACCATCGAATCTGATGAGTTGAAATTGAAATATGCTGGTGCAACTTCTACTCGTTCGTATGTCCCATTGGGTAAGTTAAAATTTGAAAATGTTCCACCAATAGTTAACTTTTCTCCTATCTCAGCAGAAGCCGATTGATCTTGTCCTTCTAGAATCGCAGGTTTAGAATGAGCAATAGTACCTAATTTTTCAAATTTAACTTCATCTATCCAGAAGGTATAACCAGCACCATCTTCGTTGCCTTCAGAATAATAAAACATGCCTTTTTCTGCAATAAGCTTTGATGGGTCAGGTATTGGAATTATAATTTTTCGCCAGTTAGTGTTCACTTTTGTACCAAGTAGTGTAGTAACAAATTTTAACTCACCAAGATCGTTCCCAAAACCAAGAACGTCTATGCTGGCTGCTTTTGACGCTTTTATCCAAAAAGTTAATGCATCATATCCTGAAAGATCTCTTCCAAATTTAGAAACATAAGCTCCTCCGGCATAAGCTCCTTCAGGATCTTCGAAATCCGGAACTTCAAACTTCATAGAAGCTGTGCCTTTATATTTCGTTTCAGTATCAACATCAAAAGCTGTAACTTTGGAACCGCCGAACGCGGCGTAGAACAATCCGGCACTGAATCCATCAATAAAAACTTCTGGAGTTTTTGGATAAGTTGCCGGTTCTAGAACATCTGTATCTCTTGTGCAACTAGCAAGCAACACCAGCCCAAAAGATATGATGAGAGCAAATAATGAATATTTTTTATTTATCATCTGTTTCTCCATTAAATTTAATTACATTCCAATATTAAAATTTACATAAGTTCTAATTTCCCATTCATAACCTTCATCATATCCAATGGCAGTTGGATCACATTCCATTTCACCTATCACATTCATATTCTTTGTTGGACAGTAGCGTGGTGAATATTGATCAAGAGAACGCCATGTATATCTTATTCCAATTCTAGTATCAGGTAAATCGAACCATTGCGGTTTACCAACTGTAGTTGAAATATCTGCCATTAGCTGTAATGGGTAAGTTAAATTGAAGTCATGATGATAGTCATAAGGACCCCAATCATTTACTTTTATCATTGATGTAAGTTTTACTTTTTTATAAACCATCCTTAAGTCACCACCAAATCTATGAACTAATCTATCATCACTTCCATTTGCTTGAACATCACCGACATAAAGGTTAGCAATAAAACCTAATTTTGGATTGATTTTGGAAACAAAACGTGCATGCGCTTCCCATAAATCTTTTGCAGGTGGAGCACCGGGAAATGCAAAAGTTGTACGTCCATCAGCTAAAATACCAATTGCTGCATCTTGTGTTGTTGGAAGATGGCGATATACAAAACCTGCGCTTATAGCTAATGGGGCATCTTCAGCCATATCGTTATTCCATTCATACATCCAAGTTCCAGGAGTTGGATCGTAGGTTAATAATAATTCTCCTGCAGTTGTTTCTCTATTTTGTCTAACTGCAAATGGATCATCTAATATATTTCTCGGTCTTCCCGGAGCGGGAACATCACCAGGGATAGGATCAACCACCGGTTTCTGCCACAAAAAGTTAGGTGCAATTTGGAAATCGCCTATCAAATAAGTGAAACCACTTAATACATTAAATTGATTTCCACTGCCGCTGTCTTTGAGTTTCCAACCTGTAAATGTTTTTGTATAATCAGCACCACCACCGGCAACTAAACCCATTGCCGCTGCCTGTGCATACCAGTTTAATGGACCATATGAATAAGTTAATTTTATCTTTCCGCCCCATGTATCTTTGTGCTGTATTTTATCTTGATAAATTTTGTAATTACCTTTTGTCCCATCAACTATTTGAAAGGTTTCACCAACTCTGGGTTGACCTGACCAAATACCGCCTAATTCAATTCCAAGTCCACTCAAATCTGTTTTAAGATCTAAGGTTGCTCTTCTGGTCGGGGGTTTAGGAACGGCAAATGAACTAACAGCAGGGGCTTGTTCATCTAAATCTTCGTGATAAATTGCTGTTACATTGAATCTACCAAGTTTATGACTGTATTTAATTAAAACAGCCGGATTTGCTCCCCACCAGAGTTCTGGACCAAAAGCCACTTTCAAGCCCTTAGCAAATTTTTTACCTTCTATCTCAAATCCAAATGGAGCATTACCATTATAAATGTCTATATTGGGACCATAATTGGCTTCTGGGTATAAACCAAAAAAATCGCCCTCATATCCCCAATGATAATGTCCTGTTCGATAAAATCCTTTCAAATTAAACCAATCACTATTCCATTTGAAATTGGCGCGATAAATTTTTATGCGTTCTAATCCGCTAACTTCTGTAATACTTCTTGTGTTGTTACTTATATTGAAAGTTTCTACTGTTTTTACTCTCCCACGATTTTCATAGAAGATTTCATCAATAGGATTTGCAGCAACATTTCCTAAAATATTAACTGAAACATTTGCCATTACATTAGGAGTAGGATTTGCTTCAAAATCAACATAGTATGATTCCATATGGTCAAATCCCAGCTTGTTTGGATAAAGCTGAATAGATGGATCTTCATTATCAGGGGTAGTTATTAAATCTCCTCCTGTATTATATGTTGATAGTTCAGCTCTAAGTCCGCTAACTCTAACTAATTTTGTTTTCTCACCTATTAAAGAAGCTTTATCACCTCTAGCTTTAAGAACAAAATCCATTAAATTTATTTTAGCAAAGTGATCTTGCACTTTTTTAAGAGTTATTCCAGGAGCGAGTGGATTTAAACTATGTGCTTCCTTTAATGCATAATATGCAGCACGAGGATAAAGCTGATAAAGACCTCTTTCATTAGTAGGTCCTTTAGCACATATACCAAACCATTCTTCATTCATATTGTTCTCACCTGGAGCCAAATCAATAGCATAACCGCCGTTTGCCCAGGTAGAAATGGTATTATGAACATTTAAATCTTTAGTTTGGCCATATTTCCACCAACCGTCGCTAAATTGAAAAGTAAAACCTCCTATTGAGTTTCCATCTTTTCCTAATCCATAAGCATTTTCATAAATCTCTTTCCAGTTTCCAACGAGATAATACGCCTGCATTTTCTGATCTTCTCTGTTTTCAATCGCATTAAATGCATCTGAACCAAATTCCGTAAACATGAGGGGCAGATTTAATTTTTCTTTTACAACATCGAACATATCAGTAAATGAAACACCTCGATAGGAATTCGTTCCATAAATATCTATATCTTTACATTCTTCAGCTACAATATCAATAAACAGTACATCACCATTACAAATTGCCACCGGATGATTTGAATCTATTGACTTTATTTTAACAGCCGCTTCATTCATAAGCTTATACATTGGTCTGCCTCTTGTCTCACCAACAAACTTTCTTTTAGCATCATCATCAGGAAAATCTTCTGTCTCTGCACCAGCCCAAAATAAGCCATAGTTATTTTCATTACCTAAAAGAAATAATAATACTCCGGGAGTATTTTTGTATTCCTCCGCTAGTTTTGTTACTTCAGATAGCAGCAATTTTTGTGTAGCAGGATCACTGTAATCTGTATTTGCTACCCATTTACCGTTGATTGTTAATCCGTAACGGCCAAAGGAATGATTAAGCATTGTATAAATACCGTAGTTCTCATAAATATACTTAATCCACTTTGGCTGAATTCCCGTGTACAAACGGATAGTATTAACACCCATGTTTTTAAGTAATTGCATTTCATAATCCAATGCAGCTTTAATAACATCCTCAGGTTGATTCCATAAACTATAGGAATAATTTGTGCCTATGGGAAAATAATCCCAATTCATTCCATTGATCATAAAATCATTTCCATTAACAATCAATTTACTCCCTTGTTGATCATTCTTAACCTTCACCATACCAACTTGACCTAATAAGACTGAAGAACTAAGTAATAGTAGAATCAACAGTGAAATGTAAACTGATGTTATTTTTCGATTCAAGGTCATAAGAACCTCCTTACAATTAAATTATGCAAAAGCTTATTTGAGCCTTTGCAAACTATTTTATTTAGATAAGATCATATTTATATCCCAAGTAGTCTTCAGTTGTAAGATTTGCTATTGTATTTTTTGTTATGATTGGTTTGTTCAGGAAGAAGAAAACTATTTGGTGTTTTTTGTTCATTTAGTTTTTCTACTTAAACTCGTTTTCAAAAAGAGTGTAGTAATTTAAAAACAAACTTTGTTCGGTAACCAAACAAAGTTAGTTCTATTATTTGTTTTAGTCAAGAACAAAATACTTTCGATTGTAATTTTTTTTTGAATAACACTCATTAATTACAATTTATGATTGCATAGTTTCATATCTCGGGAGAAAAATTAGGAAAATACTTTGATATGTAGAGATTTAAATTAAAATAAAAAAAAGCACAACTTAAAGTAAATCGAGCTTTTTGTTTTTTAGCTATTCGGAGCGTGTTTTGCTTAACTCCAAATTAATTTTGTCAATTGTAAGTGGCGCCGAACCTTCATAATGATTATTTACGTTGATGTAAAGATCTGTTTTTTTATTATTCAACAATTTAATCATCCTAATAATTTCCGAAAGTTCATTGTCTTTATTGCGGAGTATTTTATTCCATTGTTTCTTCGCTTCCTTTTCAATTCCTTTCCTATCGTAACCGTGTAAGCGAATTACACTTTTATCGGTAAAAAAATCTTCAAATTTATTAAACACGTCTGTTATCTTTGGCATATAATATCCTTGAAGAAATACATGGGAGATATTATTTTCCTTTAGAAATGAGAAGTATTCTTTATTTAAATAATTGGGGTTTCTTATTTCTATTCCAATTGGGACAGAGTTATCAATCGAACTTATGAATTGACTAAATTTATCTATGAACTCAGTTAGAGAATTCATTTTTTGTTTATTGAGATACTCGAATTGAAACATTAAGAGCCCGACTTTTTTGAGAAGAGGATTTATTGAATATAAAAAAGCGTGCATTAAATCGGGTGATAAAAAATATTGATTTGCTGCGGAACTCTTATAAGCATTCGTCAGCGTAAGGCTATTCGGTACCTTGATCGTAAATCTAAAATTATCAGGTGTTGATTCGTTATATTCCTGAACAACGCTTGGCTTTGGCAAATGTGCCTTTGCATTATGAAGCGACCAAAACCACTGATCAACCTCCACAGTGTTATAGCGTTTGGAGTATTCTTCGAGATAGTTGAACTCCCCAAATTCAGGATAAACAAGCCCTTGCCAAGATTTATATTTCCAACTGCATGTTCCTATTCGCATACACGAATATAATGAAGAATATTAAAAAATGTGATAGCTTTTGAAAAGTGATTGTTGATTACTAATTATTTCATATCTGTCCAAAACGATAAAATAAAAAAATAGCGGCTACAGCTCAGCAAAATAATTTTGCTACAATAATGACTTGCTCGGCCGCAGACGAAAATTGCCCCATTGTATTCGGAGCCGAAGCTCGTTTCCAAATTCGCTATGAAGACCCAAAAGAATATGACTGAACCTAACAAGAGGAAGAAAAATACTCTGAAAGAGTTGAACAGATAGGAAGGGAAATGTTGTTTCTGTTTAATTTATTAATTTGAGATATTTACAGCGGTATAATGGTATGGCTTTTCACCAAGCCTGTCCGACTCAGACGGATCCGCCCCGAATTTATCCGCCGTCTTTTTGGCGGACTACAATGTTGGATAAAAAGCTAATGCCCAAATTTATTAAACTTTTATTTAATAGAAAAACTTTAAATACAATCTTTAATTATAGAACCAATCTTAAAAACTGCACAAAACCCGCACAGATACGGCGGGCGGGTGGGAAAACTGGTTATACGTTTTATTTTACAAACTTATATTTGTTCGAGTATTTGTTTTACTTTTTCTTGCAGTTTGGGTATATCTTTCTGTATGATTCCCCAAACTACTTCTTCGTCAATTCCAAAGTATTCGTGAACCAATAGATTTCTTAACCCTATAATTGTACGCCATTCAATTTCGTTGTATATTTTTTGAAAATGCTTGGTAATATTATTTGCTGCTTCACCTATTATTTCTAATTGTTTTACTGAAGCAAACAAAATCATTGAATTTGTCGAAAATTCTTCAAATGAAATATTATTAGTGTAGGATTTAATCTCTAAAATTGCATCTTGAATATGTTGGAGCCTTATCCTATCACTTAAACTATTTTTCATAAATCAAATATTTGTCATTTTCAATAAATGGATATATGTATTTTGAAACTGCTTTCGCAGAAAGAAGGTCAACTTTGTGGTGAAGTAAATCTTGGAGGTCTAATTGCATTCGGACAAATTCAAGTCCAATTTGTTTTGAATAATCTAACTCAACAAGAATATCTATATCGCTATTTTCATCAGCATCGCCACGAGAGTAAGAGCCAAATAAATAGGCTTTTAATACAGGTTTGTTGTTGAAAAAATGCTTTATCTTATCAATATACTCTTGTCGTAATTTCATAAACACAATATAATTATTTTTTCCAAAATTATACAAAATAAAAATGTAGGGGACAGTATAACAGCGTCGCTTTTCACCTAGCCTGTCCGGCTCAGACGGATTCGCCCCGAATTTATCCGCCGTTTTCGATCCGCCTCGGCGGACGGGTGTAAAAGCTGGATATTAGTTAAAAGGTTTTCCCCGAATTTGTAAATTTAGTTTCCAAACAAAAAAACCAAACAACAAAAAGATAAATGATTAAATTAATAGAGAATTTACTTTTGAGATGGAAAACAAACAATTAAAAATTAATTCAAGTATTCCGTCTTATCAATTTTTGTAATATATATTTTCCATGTCCCATCGGTTTTGAATAAAGTGTGTACTCCTGTTATTTTATTATTTCTGAACTTAGGACCATTTCTTTTCATAGTTACTTGAACAAAACTTACTTTTGCTTTGTCGTCCGATTTCTCTATCACCTTAATACTTTCTAATTTGTAAGTTAAGTCGTAAACCTTAAATATTCGTTTCATTATTTTTTCGGTGGAAGCGTATTGTGGGGATTGCTCATCAATAGTGGACATCAATTTATCCAAATCCTCATTTTCTGCATATTTTAAATTATCCTTTATAACTGAAATTACGTCGTCCTTTTTTTCTGGTTTTTCACTGCACCCATTAATAAATAAAAGTGTAAGAGCAAATAATAAAATTAACTTAGGTACATATTTCATTTCCGCGACTCCATTTTGTTTATGCATCGTATTTAACAATTTTAAGGAAATTATTATTTTTTAGATTTAAATAAATCATTTATGAATAAAACTTTCTATTTACAAAATTAATGGACAAATTATAAAATCAAAGGAAAAATTGTCTAAGTAATAATCGAATAGCTTAAAAATATATTTAATCATAAACCTAAATA
>CBEVZC010000133.1:0-8119 GCA_965554225.1 uncultured bacterium
GGTTAACCCCAGAGAATTAAATCTATTTTGTCGCACTTACTAATTGAATCTTAGAGTTAAAATAAATTTGAAACGGGCAAAAATATTTAATCTTTTTTACTGGTTCCGCCTATGCATATAAACAATGTTACCCAGTGTTGAATTTTATATTTCCAAAATCTATTTACTTCTGCAGTCATAACTTGATGACAACATTTCCTTTCTTATGTCCTTCATCTACATACAGGTGCGCCTCAGAAATTTGTTCTAATAGATATCTTTTATCTATTACCGGTTTTATCTTTCCTTCCTCCATAAGATTTTTGAGTAATATTAAATCTTTAGTTCTCTCCTTTGGAGGTCTTAAACCAGTTGCTGCTATCTTTGCTTTTTTGTTACCGAATATAGAAGTAAATAAAACATGACGCATAATTCCTAATCCAATTCCGGCTTCCAGGAATATCCCTTTTGGTTTTAAGATACCTCTGCAACTTGAAAAAGTAGTCTTTCCAACGGTATCAAAAATAATATCGTAACACTGACCCGTTTTTGCAAAATCTTCTTTTGTATAATCGATTACGTTATCGGCTCCAATAGATTTGACCAATTCCAAATTCGTGGTGCTGCATACTGCGGTAACTTCTGCCTCAAAATATTTGGCAATCTGAACTGCAGCAGAACCTACGCTTCCGGAAGCACCGTTGATGAGAACTTTTTGCCCGCTCTGAATTTTTCCTTTATCTCTTAAAAAAGGCAATGCAGTTAAAAATCCATCAACGCTGGAAGCGGCTTCTTCGTAGGTCATATTTGACGGTTTTATTGTCAGCACCCCATCTTCAGGTATACATATATACTCTGCATTAGCACCAAACCCGGGACCTGCAGTACCAAAAACCTGGTCACCCTTCTTAAATAATTTTACATCTTTGCCGACGGCTTCAATTTCACCGGATAGCTCCTCACCAAGTGTTATTATCTTTGGTTTTGTGAGACCGGTGAATAATCTTGAGAAAAACGGTTCACCTTTTCGAAATGTACACTCTGTTGCGGTAACTGTTGTAGCAAATATTTTTACCAATACTTCATTCTCTTTTGGGATTGGCTTATCTATTTCGACAATTTTAAGGACATCGGGTGGTCCATATTTTTTATATGTTATTGCTTTCATTTAATTCCATTTAAGTAAAAAAAACAGAAAATAATCGTTTTGTTGATCTTGTAAAATTATTATTTGGACAAGGATTTTTAAACCGAGCAAACTTGTCTGCGTAAAACAGACAAGCTTAAAAATGATTCTCGATTTTTGCGACTTCTAAACTTTTACTCTATATTAGCACCAACAACAGCAGCCATCTGCATCATGTTGATAGTCTGTCCTTCTTGTAAATTAGTAAGGTCAGTCAGTTTACCGGATTTGCTTGTGGATTTCGTTTTTTTGAAGATAGGTAACAATTTAGAATCTGCAACAACATATTTACCCGCATTTTCCGGTTCTCCATTTTCAGTTCTTGTTTGAAGTTTATTCTCTTTAATATAAGCCCATAATTTTTGAGTAATTTCAGTTCTAGGAAGCTCTTGTGCTCCTAAAAATTCTGCCAACTCACTTTTTAATTTTACTGGTTTTTTTAATCCTTTTGCTTCTGCCATTTATAACTCCTCCGTTATTAATTTGTTGGTTATTATTAATCAATTTTAACTAGTGAATAAAATTCTAATATTCTAAACTTAATTTACTACCAAATCTTATTTCTTACAACTATCCGGGCAGTTTATATTTGAATTACTTAAAATCGCCTAATTCCAAAATTTACGTAGTTTGGTTTTGCGTTTGCAAAAAATATTATTTATTTCAATGGAATTGTCCGTTAACTGCCTGGCGCAATATTTCAAGTTATCAGTTATTCAAAATCACCTGGCAAATAAAAAGAAAAGCGGATTAGGATATTTCCTAAACCGCTTTGCTATTATTTATTATACAGATCTTTACTCTCTTAAAAGGGAGTTTAGTTCAAATCGAATCTATCAAGATTCATAACCTTTGTCCAGGCCTTTATAAAGTCATTCACAAATTTTTCTTTATTATCGTCTTGTGCATAAAATTCCGAATAAGCGCGTAATATGGAATTAGACCCAAAAACTAAATCGACTCTCGTTGCTGTCCATTTAGTTTTGCCGGTTTTTCTTTCGACAATGTTGTAAAGATTATCCGAAACAGGTTTCCATGTGTAATTCATATCCGTGAGGTTTACAAGAAAGTCGTTGCTTAAAACTCCTTCTTTGTCAGTAAATACGCCATGTTTGGCTCCCCCATGATTTGTTCCCAAAACACGCATTCCACCAACCAAAACAGTCATTTCCGGTGCTGTAAGTCCCATAAGCTGGGTTCTGTCAAGAAGAAGTTCTTCCGGTTTTACTGCATAGTCTTTTTTCAACCAGTTTCTATACCCATCATGAATTGGTTCTAAAACTTCAAAAGATTCTTCGTCTGTCATTTCTTGTGTTGCATCACCTCTGCCGGGAGTAAATGGAACTTTAATATTTACACCTGCTTCTTGCGCTGCTTTTTCTATGGCTGCGCTTCCTCCTAAAACAATTAAATCGGCAATGCTGACTTTTTTATTTAAACCCGCTTGTATTTCAGTAAGTTTATCAATTACTTTTTTGAGCCTTTCAGGTTCATTTCCTTCCCAGTCTTTTTGTGGAGCAAGGCGGATTCTCGCTCCATTTGCACCTCCTCTAAAATCTGAACCTCTGAATGTTCTGGCGCTGTCCCAAGCTGTATTTATAAGCTCATTTCGGTTTAGATCACAATTTAGAAGTTTTGTTTTTAATTCTTCAATTTCAGATTCGGAAAGGGTATAGTCAACAGCTGGAATAGGATCTTGCCAAATAAAATCTTCATTAGGAACATCAGTACCCAGATAACGGCTTTTAGGCCCTAAATCGCGATGCGTAAGTTTAAACCATGCCTTTGCAAACACTTCTTCAAAATATTTTGGATCTTTGTAAAAACGCTCTGCAATTTTTCTGTATTCAGGATCTTCTTTCAATGCCATATCGGCATCTGTCATTATTGGATTTCTGCGAACACCAGGAATATGGGCATCAAAAGGTTTGTCTTCTTCTTTGATATTGAAGGGTTCCCATTGCCATGCACCTGCAGGACTTTTTTTTACCCCCCAATCATAATCGAGTAAGAGATGAAAATAGGTATGATTCCATTTGTCAGGCGTTGTTGTCCAAGCACCTTCAAGCCCACTTGATATAGTATCTTCGGCATTGCCTTTACCTTTTGGATTCTTCCATCCAAACCCTTGCTCTTCAATAGATGCGCCTTCCGGTTCAGGTTCTAACATAGTAGCATCTCCATTTCCGTGTGCTTTACCAACAGTATGTCCTCCGGCTGTCAGGGCCACTGTTTCTTCATCATTCATTGCCATTCTTTTAAAAGTCTCGCGCACGTCATGAGCAGTTTTTAAAGGATCAGGGTTACCATCAACACCTTCCGGATTTACATAAATCAATCCCATTTGAACAGCTGCCAATGGATTTTCAAGAGAATCGCTGTTGTGATCCTCATATCTTGATTTCCCCAGCCATTCTTTTTCTGATCCCCAGTAAACATCTTTTTCAGGATGCCAGATATCTTCCCTTCCGCCAGCAAATCCTAATACTTTAAAACCCATTGATTCATAAGCCATTGTACCGGCTAGAATAAATAAATCAGCCCATGAAATCTTGTTGCCGTATTTTTTCTTAATCGGCCAAAGCAGTCTTCTTGCCTTATCTAAGTTGACATTATCCGGCCAGCTGTTTACGGGTGCAAAGCGTTGATTTCCTGTATTTGCACCTCCACGTCCGTCATCAGTTCTGTATGTTCCCGCGTCATGCCATGCCATTCGAATCATCAGCCCTCCGTAGTGGCTCCAATCGGCAGGCCACCAATCTTGACTATCTGTCATTAGGTTTTTTAAATCGTTTTTTACTGCTTCTAGATCAAGTTTTTTAAATTCTTTCCGATAATTGAAGCCTTCACCAAGCGGGTTTGTCTTTGTATCGTGCTGGTGCAAAATGTCTAAATTTAGTGCATTTGGCCACCAACTCATTACGGAACTATTAGTTTCCGTATTTGCCCCATGCATAACCGGGCATTTCCCTGTTTTTGAATTATTCATAATATTTCTCCTTTTTGTTACTTTTAAATTTCCCTTTTATTTGAAGTGTTAACTCTTCAATATTAAAATTATTTAGTTTCTTTTTGTTGAAGTACTCTTTAAGTATCTCATCTAATTCTTCGTCAATATAGTCTTTAATCAAATCAGATTCTGCACTATGTAAATGATGATGATGAATTAATAATCCATCGTATCGAATAACATCTTTTTCAGTTGTAATTTTTTTAATCAATCCAATGTCAACAAATTTTTCAAGTACTTTATAAACAGTACCGATAGCTATATTTGAATGTTTTTGTGATATGTATTTAATTATATCATCGGCCGTAGGATGGTTTATGTTATAAATTGCTTCCAAAATACTAAACCGTTGTGGTGTTATTCTTAGTCCCTTTTTAATAAGCTTATTTTTTATTTCGTCCATGTTTATCTCTAATTTGATTTAATCTTATATAAGAATATTTCTCTCATAAGAACAATGCAATATTATACTTATATTTTTAAATAAGCAAATAAATTTTATTTTTTAATTTTTGAATCTGAGATTTGTGTTTTTTAGCATGAACTCTAACGATTTGAATATGGGGCGTTTGGCATTTCAAAACTCCATCTTATCAAAACGCTATATGTTTATTAATTGTTGTCATTTTCAAAATTAGCACTATCCGCCAAATGACCTATATTTTTTGTTAGCTATTGTTATTGATAATTAAATTCCTTCTGCTTATGTTCAATTCTTTTTTCTTATGATAGCGTATAGTAATTACTATTGTCATTATGATAGTTATTACTCTAAATATATTTGTATAAACTCCTCCCAATGCATTGTTGCTTACATCAAATAAAGTCCAGGATAAATTCATAAATGAGTGTAGAAATATTGGCACCCATAAATTTTTGTCCCATTCAATGTATAACCACGAAAACCAAATTGCACCAGATGCTGTTACAGCAAAAACACCTAACGTTTCTATAATTGATGAACCTTGATAAAGATGACCTAGTCCAAAAACTAAACCTCCAAGTATCGATGCAGGAATAAATCCCCATCTTATTTTTCTAAAAAGAATTCCAAATAGAAATCCTCTAAAAAGGTATTCTTCAAAAAAACCGGCTATAAAAGTTTTATATAACAAATCAACAAAATATAGATTGTTACCTATTTTTCCAATTATTGCTGAACTTATAATCATTGGAGACACAGTAATCATTGAAAATAAAAATCCTATTAATAATCCTTTGTTAAGACCCAAGTTTTTAGGTATACTTTTGAAGCCATATAAAATTCCAAGAACTAACAAAGTCGGCAAAGTCCACCAAATATAGGCATAGGATACTTTAAAAAAAGTTGCCTGAAAATTTAGTGGAATATATGAACTTAATATCTTATTTCCGTAAAGCGATACTATAAAAGTTGACACTATTACTAATGAATCTATTATTATTTTTTTTCTCATTTTATCACTTTTTAATAATAGCTAACGATGGCGAAAAACGGAGTTCCACATTAAGGGCGGAGGATTTTTGAGTTTACTCAAAAAGACTAAGAGCCCGCAAAGGTGGGGCAAACTTGTGTTTAGCAAAAGTTCAACCACGTTTTGGCTCGATGCCCCGCTAAAGCGGTTTGGCTTTATTATCATGAACAATTTGGTTTAGCGCCTTCGTTCAAGCACATTTACTTTGGATCGAGAGTACGAAGTACGGAGATACAAAGTTCCGCTTTAGCGGAATGTGATTGAACGTTCTGCATAAATGTCGTGGCAACCGAATGGGAGACATGAACATTTTATGCTTTGTTGTAGCCAGATTTCTTTTTAATTATGAACCCAAGAACATTTCTCGTATTCCTGCTCTAAATGCCTCTTCACCCACTTCGTTTCTCTGTGTGTGCATGGCTTTGGCATCTTTACCGGCTGGATACCTCAATTTTTGCTTTCCATCTGTAGCAGCCTCAAATACTACTTCAGCTATCTGTTCAGGAGTAGAATAATCCTTTTGGCGTTCCGGGTCCATGAAAACAGATAATACTTTTTGCATTTGTACATCGTATTCTTTGTGAGAAGTCAAGTCAAGGGAACGTCCCGCAAAGTCGGTTGCAATGCCTCCCGGGGATACAGTTTTCACACCTATACCAAATGGATTTAGTTCGAAAGCCAAGCTTTCGCTCCATCCTTCTAAACCCCATTTTGTGGCATGGTAAACCGAGTTGAAGGGCAAGGTTATTAATCCACCGATCGATGTTGTAGTTATAAAAAGACCACTTTTTCTTTCCCTAAAATGAGGAATAAACGCCTTTGTTACTCTCATTACTCCTAATAGGTTTGTATTGAGTTGCCGAACTATTTGGTCATCTGTGGCGGCTTCAAATGGGCCGGCCAAACCATAACCGGCATTATTAAAAACAACGTCAATGGCTCCTGTTGAGATCGCTTTTTCTACAGTTGATTTAATTAGAGCAGTATCGGTAACGTCTAATGGAAGTAATGTGATGTTTTCTAATTTTTTGAGTTCTTCCTCTTTTTGAGGATTTCTCATTGTTGCCAAAACATGCCAACCTTTACTTGCAAAGAGTTTTGCAGTTGCTTTTCCTAAACCGGAGGAAGCTCCTGTAATAAATATTCTTTTTGTCATTATTTCATATTTAGTTATGTTAATCTCTTAATTGGCTACAGCATCTCAATAAACGTATTGCGTTTAATGGGACTTTAAATTATTGTTCATTTATTACGTAAATTACTTCCAATTATATGAAAAAACAAGAAATATTATCTGAATATTACAAAAGTAGATTCAACCCCCAAGTGCGACAAAGTTAAGGAAAATCATTGAAGAATAAATTGATTGTTCCTTTTTATCTCTAAAAACAGAACCATCATTTAATGCTCGAATAAATTTGCTCAAATCTTCTGCTGTTGCCAACATTGAACCAATATCATCTGTTTTTAAATCGGCATCGTAACCAACATAATAACCACTCATTACATCATTCATATCTACATCGTTTATAGAACCATAAGTGTGGTTAAGATTCGAAGGCTCTAATATTTTTTCTTGAATAAATTGGAAGTGATTATAACCCAGGACTTTGTCCATAATTCTACAGAGCAATAAATAATTTGTGTTGAAATATTCGTTGTCTTCACCGGGTTTAAAATCAGCAGGTTTATCGAGAATTAATGCAAGCTTTTCATCATCATTTTCTTTTTGAGCTGCCCAATACATATAAGTGTCGGTAAAGTTTGGAATACCACTTCTATGCTTAACCAACATTCGCAAAGTTATTTTATCGGAATATTCTATTCTACCATTCAATTCCGGTAAGTAATCAGCGAGACTCTTTTCCAAATTGAGCTTATCGTTCCTTACTAATTTGGCGACCGCTAAAGCATTATAAAGCTTACCCACACTTGCTATTTTGAACAATGCATGTGGATCTGCAGGTATTTTGTTTTCTCTGTTTTTATAGCCGGCTTCATAAAAAGCAGGCTCCTTTCCACCTTCATCTACATATACGATAATTCCATCAAAACACATCTCAGAAGCTTCATTTACTTGCTCTTGCACGGTGTCGGGAAGTGGTTTTATCCATGCTTTTATTATTGGCCAAGGGACATATTTTAGTGAAATAATTGTTCCCAAGAACAATAAGATTTTAATTATTTGTTTTGTCTATAAACAGCTTTATTTTGCAGAAGGTTTACTAAACTTTAATAACCTATTTGGTTACTCTTATAATAATGACTATTCAAAGCGCAAAGTTATTAAAAGTTATTTTGGTAGAAGAACTATAGTAATTGGCACAAGTATTAGTTTTTAATTTGAAAGATTCTTACCTTAAGACGTACATAATTAACTTTAAATAATTATATATTCTTTTATTCATATTTTAATAGAAAATTATTTTATTTTATTATAAATAATTAATTATTTCTACCATAGCGTACTATCCAGATTAATATTAAGCT
>CBEVZC010000134.1:0-8033 GCA_965554225.1 uncultured bacterium
CCGGTAATATTAGGTTTCCTCTCTAAGAAAAGAGATGCCGACGGTCTTGGTTCAAACGGAATAGCTTCCTTACTAGATCAAGATGGAGACGGGAGTATTTTAGATGACGTTGCAGGATTCTTAACAAAAGGTTTAGGAGGATCCGTTGGTGACATTTTAGGTGGTTTAGCTGGTGGTTTATTTGGCGGCAAAAAATAAAACTTTAAGAAAATGAATAATATATTCAAAACATTCATTTTAATGACTATTTTAACTGTCGTATTTGTTTTTGTAGGTGGAGTTATAGGTGGTAGACAAGGAGCTGTTATTGCTTTTATTGCTGCCGCCGGAATGAACTTTTACAGCTATTGGTTTAGCAGTAAAAATGTTCTTAAACGGTACAATGCAAAAGAAGTTACTAATGATGATGAATCAAGGCTCTATGGAATAGTTAAAAGATTAGCTGAGAATGCTAATCTACCAATGCCTAAAGTATATGTTGTAAACAATAATACTCCAAACGCTTTTGCAACCGGCAGAAATCCAAGTCATGCTGCAGTTGCCGCAACGACGGGTATTTTAAGTTTATTAAACGATGATGAGCTTTCCGGAGTAATTGGACATGAATTGGCTCATGTAAAACATCGTGATATGCTCACTGGAACAATTGCAGCTACATTTGCAGGTGCAATTACAATGTTGGGACAGTTTTCCGGTTTTGGAATTGGTAGAAATAGGCGTTCTAATCCCCTTCTTTCATTATTGTTAATTATTGGAGCACCTTTAGCCGCAATGATTATAAGAATGGCTATATCAAGAACCAGAGAATTTGCAGCTGATTCCGGAGGAGCCGAAATTAGTCAAAAACCTTTATCACTTGCAAGCGCTTTAAACAAACTTCAATATGGAGTTCAAAAATATCCTATGCAAAACGGTCGTGATTCTGATTCTCATTTATTCATAATAAATCCGTTTTTCGGAGGTTTTCAAAAATTATTTTCTACTCATCCCTCAACGGAAGAAAGGATAAAACGATTAGAAGATATTGCAGCAATGCATCAATACTAATTATTTAACTAAATAAAAGGAGTACAAAATGGCAAGTTCATCAATAAACTCAGGCGCAATTAAAATTGTAGAATTGGTAGGAATTTCTAAAAAAAGTTTTGACGATGCTGTAGCTCAGGCAGTTAAAAAAGCTTCTGAATCAATTAAGGGAATTACCGGCGTTGAGGTTATTAGTCAAGGGGCAAAAGTTTCTAACGGTAAAATTACACAATATAGAGCTAATGTAAAATTAGCTTTTACTGTAAAATAATATTGGTTGAAATTCACCATTTTCAATATTAGTGTATAACACCCTGATTCTCAGGGTGTTATTATTTTAAACTGAAATTTAGATTATTAATATCATCTCCATCTGTTGTAGACTTTATTTCAATATCATAACTCTCGGGATATGATTTTAACTTCATCTTCTTTAAGTCACTTTTTTCTAAATAAACTTTATACTTTCCCGGTAAAAGTCCGTAATGATAATAAGAACCATCTGTAAATGTTGATACAATTTTGTCATTATCATTGCTTAGATTTTTTATATGGACTTTTATTCCCGGTACAATTTCTACTGTTTTGTTAATATTCCTTTTTACGGAACCGCTAATTTCCCCTGCGGAATAAAATGGTATTTCAATTTTCTTAAAATTATTCGGATCGGTGACAAAAGAGAATTTATCATATAACGGAATCATTATAGGATTTTTAATGCTCGACTCAATAATTTTAGCAGTATAGAGAGTATAAGGATTTAGTTCATGTAAAAGAATATTTCCATTCTTATCGTAACTGATTTTACTAAGAATATTCATTTTTAATCTTACATCTTTTATAACTTCTTCTCCTTCATCATATTTCTCATTACCATTTTCATCAAAGAACAACCTGATAGATACACCTGATCTATTAATTTGATTCCTATTATAGTAATGGAACTCATTATAGTTCTTATCATAGTTAACCGAACCCTGGAAATACTGTGTGAATTGTCTGTTGCTGAACGATGTTCCTGATCTTGTAAATGGGAAATCAATGATTAGTTGGGCGTATGTGTTTGAAAACGAATTAATAAAATTTCTTGAATGAGATATTTGAAAACGCGTATTGTTAAATATACTGGTAGCAAAAGTAATATTAAGATTTTCAAGATTATTATTCTCCGTATTATAATTGAGTCTAAAACTTAAAATGTTTCCTTTTAAATAATTAAATAAACTAGATAATTGTGGTATGGAGTAGTTGAAACCTGCGGAGATTATTGAACGTATAATGCCACCCCTAAATTGATGAGTTCTAAAATATTCATAATTTAAAGTTGGACTAAATCCACCTATTATTCCATTAAACCCGACATTAAAATTATACCTTTCGGTATTATCAAATTTCAAGTATTGTGAAGAAAACAAAAAGTTAGCAGGAATTTCTTGAAGATTAAATGGTATAAATGCATTTGTTGATATTTCTCTTTTTATCTTTGCCGGGTTATAAAGTTGATTCGCAGCGTATTCGGTATAGTTAACGTTAAAAGAACTAAGTGAATAAAATACTCCCGAAGCACTAAATCTCAAATAAGCATCAGGTGCAGCGAGAAGATTAAACAAGTAACTATCAGATAACCTGGCTGATAACGAACTATAGACAATTCCTTTTTTATATGTATTGCCATTTAAGTAATCCAGCCCCACCTTTCCTGTCAACCAATTATTAAATCCGACTGCTGCATCAGCCTGAACAACTTTCTCTTTAGTACTGATTAATTCACCGGCGTTTACGTGATAGCTCACTTCTTTCGGAGGTAATAAAGTATAAGGTATCTGTACAAGCTTTTCACTAGTACTATTTTCACCGTTTGGTCCGTAAAACTTTAGATTTAATAGGGTCATACCGTAATTTAGCGGTATTTGAAATTTATAATACCCCTCTGCATTACTTCGAGTAATATTTATCAATTTATTGTTTTTATAAAGCTCAATATACCAGTTGGGTCCAACCCTGTCAAAGAAAGTAAACTTGGAATACTTTTTACGCGGTTCAATGGGATCGTTTGTTAAGTGAATCCCTCGAATGTTATACGAAGTTAGTCCGTCAAAATAAAAGTTACCGGCTTTTATTTGGTTAAGATATTTATTTTGTAAAATGTATCTCCACTGCCATTCAATTCTATTGTTTACTAATTTCCCGCCAAAAGTATTTCCGCTAATGTTAAACTGACCGTCACCGCCAAGTATCTCTCCGCCAATTCCAACTCTATAGTCGTTAAAAGGTTTTGCTCCTATGTTTAGATTAGTCGAATAGAAATAATCTAAATATCCGGCATTAAATAATTGTTTGTTTAGTCCGAAATGCTGCTGCGATTTTTCAACTATATTTTCATAACTATTAAAAGCATTATAATTTTGTTCATTAACAAACTTTTTATAAACCGGTAAAGATGCATTAGTTCTCAGCGTAAGTACTAACTCACTAAGATCAACTATAAAATTTAAATTAAAACCATCCTTAAACAAAGAAGGTAAAAAGTAGATATCCGAATTTGTCTTAATTACGTTATTTTGATTAAATGTAAATTTATTCTTAAATGACTTAAATTCTAAATTATTCAAATCAATTTTGTATTCATCCTCGCTTGATAAATAATATCCTTCAATTTTTCCTGTAGCTTTATCATACTTATTGTTGATTTTTAAAATATCAAATAGTTCTTGAAACGGAAGATATACTTTCCCGTCTTTATATAAAGCAGTGATGGTCGTATTAATAATATCTGAATACTTAAATGACAAATAAATTTCTTCATATTCATTTTTCACTTCTTTCTTTTTAGAGACTGTTCCGTGAATAGGTGAAGTTTTAAAATAAAAATATTTAGAATATTTTGATGTATCAGTATCATTAAAAGCTTGCACCTGCCATCTGTATTTATGATTTTTCTTAATGAGTTTATTATGTATCTGAATTAGTGTATCACTCTTATTGATATTATTTTTTGAATAATACTTTTTGAAGTTATTCCCTTTTAGTTCTTCCAGCTTAAACTTATATCCGTCCGCATTTCCTATTTTATGCCATGTGAATAACGGTTTCAAACTATTAATCGTAATATAATTACCCGGTTCCCCCGGAGAAACTAACTGAGGAACTTTGATAGGTTTCCTGCGGTTTATCTTAAAATAAAGCGGTTTTGATTCTTGACTCCATTCCCCTTTGTTATACGATTTAACAATCCATTTGTATTCTTCATTGTAAAATAATATTCCATGCAGCATTTTTAATGTTGTATCGGGAATAACTGCGTAGAAAATAGAATTAAATATATTTTGGTAAGTATTTCCCTTTAATTTCTTGTATATGTAAATAACATAGCCGTTCACATTTTTTGCTGCATGCCATTTGAATTCCGGAGTTATACTAGAAATTGTTTCAACATTATTTGAATGACCGGGATAAATTAACTTCGGCGGTATCAGATATTTTTTAAGTATGCCAATAGATTCATTGACTAATTTATTATTCCCTTTTCCACTTACATCATCATAATCATTACGATAATAGTTTTCGTTAATGAAACTACTACTAGTTCTAACAGCAACATATTTTTCTTTAATAGAAATTTGCTTTCCCCCGTTACAAATCGCTAAATACAATAAAATTAGTAATAATATGAGAACTATCTTTTTCAAGGTATGGTAAAAATCAGTTTTTCTTTTAAAGGTAAAATTCTCTTTATCTTGCCCTGAGGAATATCTTCTTTTTCTTTCAATACTGCACTAAGTTCAACCGAGTATTTTCCCTTATTAAATTTCTTTTTTTCTACTTTCATATCATAAGCTAAACTATAGTACAAAGGAAGATATTCATTTTTCTTATATACCGTATTACCCAAAGAATCTTTTATAGCCAGGTTTAAGTCGCCTAGGAAAGGCGAATTCCCGATTCTGCTAACCTTGGTATGTATCAATACATCACTGGAGTCAAGCCGAATTGCCGAAGTATCAAACCGTACACCGGTTGTAGCAGTATCTACTCTATAAAATAGCGTAGTAACCTGATTAAGAACAAATTTTAATTGTGCCGATATACCTTTTTGAACTGTATCAATTGGTGTTGACTTTGGTGCAGCCGATGTAACTATCCTTGCCCAATAGGTTCCGGGTGATAATCTTTTATCCGGCTTTACTGCAAGTCTTACAGTCTGCCTCTGCGATGGATTAAGTATAAATTTCTTGGGGAACGCCCTTATCCATGGAAGAATTGAAGGATCTTCGGGTAATGGATTTTCAATATATTTCATTGTCATTTTCCCCAAAGAATCTGTTACGGGAAAACCGAAGGTAAATGAAATACTTATTTCATAAGGTTTATTAGATTCGTTCTGAACAAGAAAGCTTCCATATCTGTTATGTTGATCAGTATAAACAAGATAAGGCGAAAGAATTACTTGTGCATAATTGATAATAGAAAACATAAAAACAAACAGTAGGAAAAGTAGTTTTTTCATAAGATTAAAATATCTCCAAAGTTAAAATAATTGTTCCTTCATATTTTCCCGGTGCATTTCCCTGGATTGTGTTAAGTGTTCCTCCTAACCAAATATAAACCGGTCTTAATATTCTAAGATTTCTCAAAGTAAGCGGTGCATAAGGGTCAAAATTCTTCCTACCATCTACTCTATCTCTATATGACCACGCTGCATGCCGTGAATCGAATTTAACAGGTATTTTGTATTTTCCGTTTACCAATGAAGCCGGCAGGCTAAGGTTAGCTTGAATATTTCCCCTAAAAAATTTTAAGTGAAAGAAAACAAATTTCGCCGCATTATTATCAGTTTGTTGAACCTCTGATGAATATCCTATAAATATATCACCAAAATCCAGATCGTTCAGTTTATAAGCATAAATTCTCTGCGAATAAATTGTGTTCGTGCAAAATATTGCTGTAATAAACAATGTAAGTATGAATTGCTTAATCATTTCGATTTTTGTGTATCGTTTTTAAATGAAAATACAAGTTTACGAATTTTATTATATATACACTAAAATCGTACCAAAATTATCTCGGATTTTGAATGAAATAAAGGAGATTTATTAAAGGGAAAGCAAAGTTAATATGCAACGGAGAGAGTGAAAGTTCCTTGATAGTCACCCGGAATTGGATTATCGGTCAATTTTAATTTACCGCCGACCCAAATATACATTCTTCCTTCACCCTTTTGATTTTGCAGTTTGTAGAATTGACCATTTAAAATTGGTGTCGGCTCAAAGAAATTTGTCTTTTCATTGGTTCTTACAATTAACGGTTTAAATTGTAAAACATTATCCAACCTCTTATTTTCTTGAATTCGTTTCAATATTGCTTTCTGAAAAGTGAACATTACGGATTTTTCCGGTTGACCCTTTAGAGTGAATCGTAAACCTTTATCAGGGGATTTAATTAACATTTTATTTTGTGCGGGAAGAATTATTTCTCCGAAATCGAGATTACCTTTTTCTGTCTTAATATTCAGTCCCTTAATCAATCTAATTTTAATTCCCGCGGAAGCATTTGCAGAACTTTGTGCAACTGAAAATCCGCATAGAATAAAAAGAAAAAATATCGACAACCGAAATATTTGAATTCGCATATCAAACTAAGCAAAGTTGTAAAAACGAAATTATACTAACATCATCGTAAATGGAAATGCAATTTTTAGAAATATTATAATAAATATAACATTCTTTATATTTTAGTATGAGACGGAGATCACAAATAATCCTATATAATCACCTTCCGGCTGATTGGCAGCTACATTTAAAGTGCCCCCGACCCATAATTTTTCATTCCCGACTAATCCTTTTCGTTTTAATCTGATTGAATTACCGCTTTTAACTTTTTTGCCATTGTCATTTATTACATTAGGATCAAAACGCATAGTTCCAAGCTGCCCTGAATTAGCCCCAACCCATTGTGAATTAGTTAATATAACAGGATTATATGTTACGGTTACCTTTTTACGCGGTTGACCTGTAATTTCGAAAAGCTTACCATTTTTAGGTTTTATTTTAGGTTGCAGCGGCGTTCCGGTTAAAAGGATTTGACCAAAATTCAAATCTCCGCTTTCAGCTGTAATTGAAAGAGGAACTATTAAATTTGAAATAGCTTTCCCCGATACACTTGTAAATTGAGCAAAGCTCCTTGTGCTGTAAAAAAGAAAAAGGGATAAGACCAATATCAGTCTGCTAAATTTCATAGTGTTAAAGATATAAATGATTTTATAAATAATAAACCACTATTTAATAAATTTGGCCATTTACAGATTAAGAGAAACTTTGAGGCGGATAGAATATATTTAATTAACGGAAGTTTTTAAAATAATAGCGGCGTTAGCATCTTTAATTCGAAGTTTACTAACGCCACCGAGGACCCATGAGATAAAGGAAATTATTTTTTATTCTTAATTCATTATCGGTAATGAATTCTTTTTGTTTAGATTATATTTTTTTAGTTATAAGCTACATTCATTGTAAAAGTTCCAACATAATCGCCAGGAGCTTGATTTGCACTAACATCCAACGATCCGCCTAACCATAAATATAAATATCCGAGTCCGCTATTATTGTTTACTAAAGCAATTGAGGTTCCAGTTGTTACACTATTTGCACCGCTACTATACGACGAACTGCCACCTGTCTCGTCAACATCCGGTGTAAAAATTAAGTTACCATTATTACCGCCATTAGTAGTAACCCAAGCATCATTTAGTAGTGTTACATTTGCAAAAGTTACGGCAACCGATTTCCCAGGATGTCCCTTTACTTCAAATCTTACTCCTGATTCCGGTGCAATGGAAGGAGTAGCAGCACTTCCTGTTAAAAGAATATCATTAAAATTTAAATCGCCATCAATATTAGATATAGAAAGACCTTTTTTTAAACTTGCTAAAACATTAGCATCTGCACTAGCAGTACTTTGTGCGAAAACTGACGATATTGAGAATAATGTAACAATTATTCCCGCTGTAA
>CBEVZC010000135.1:0-7937 GCA_965554225.1 uncultured bacterium
ACTAAAAATCTTTGTTTCTGAATTGGTTTGTCTTTATTTTTTTTAAAGTCTGCCATCATTCTATAAATAAGATAGATAATTCCGATTATAAAATACTATATAAAGATATAATTATCAAATTATGCTTTATTTATTCTTACCGGGACACAGACTTATCAAATTATGCTTTATTTATTTTTACCGGAACAAAGACATATCAAATAACTTTTAATAAAGACAGTCAGATAAGTTGAATTTAGTCAGAATTTTGGAGAAGGTTTCTATAGTTAAAGACTTACAATTTTTTTCAGGGTTTTGTATTTTAAATCAGCTAACGACTCTTTACTTAGCATTTGGTAAGCTTCATCTCTTAGTTTTCCCCATTGGTTATGGACGGGACAAGGATTGTCATTCGAACAATTAGGAAATCCCAATACACAATTTTCAAACACAGAACTACCGTCAATAGCTTGAACAATTTCGATAAGCTTTATTTCGCTCGCCGGTTTAGCCAAAAAGAATCCGCCGTTCTTACCTTTTTTAGAGCCTACAATTCCACTCTTTGTTAAAATTTGTAAGACTTTGGAGACAAATTCCTTTGGCTGTTTTACTTTTTCAGCTACTTTTTGCGCATTAAATAAAGCATTGCTGTTCTGTGTAGAAAGGAACAGAACAGCTTGCAAGCCGATTTCACATTTTTTTGAAAATATAACAGTCATATATCAGATAATTTTTTCTGATTTAATTTACTTAATTGACTATCATAATTCAACAAATTTATTCGGAAAATTAATTTGAAAAAAATTTTGTTATTAACTTGACAATATCTTAAAATGAACTTAGCTTAGTTTTGTTCAACTCGAGAAATTTTCTTTCGATATTATTAAAGTATTTTTATCAAAAAATAAAATTTTTCTAATAGGAGGAGAAATCATGAAAAGAATTGGCTTGTTACTTTCGTTTTTTGCAATAGTTGCACTTATAAGTTTTAACGGCTGTAAAAGTAATGAAGATAACCCCGTAGCTGTTGAAGAACATGACGCAAATATAGTTGGTTCTTGGACGCTTACAAAAATTACTATTCCTCTTTTAAATGATTCTACATTAACACCGGAACAAGCCGGAGTATCAATAAGTATTACTTTTAACAGCGACGGTTCTTTCACCAGTACTACTGTTGATTCCGTAACATCGGTTGATAACGGGACGTGGAGCACGAAGGACAATCATTTAACATTAAAATTTTCTGATGGCAGCCCTTCTCAGGATGGCGATTATACAGTTAATGGAAATAAAGCTGTATTAAATTGGACAATTGAAGTAAGTGGCTTAACATTGCCGGCAATTTTAGAATTTGAAAAACAAACTTCCAAAAAAGAATTTGCTCCTTTGGTATTGCTTAAAAAAATGAACCCGATCCGTTTTTAACAAATCGGGTTTTTCAAAGATTCAATCTAGGCAGATATTTATGCAACAGTTACATCTTTGCTTAAATAAACATCCTGAATAGCATGAAGCAGTTTTACACCTTCTTTCAAAGGTCGTTGAAATGCCTTACGTCCGACAATTAAGCCCATTCCGCCGGCACGTTTGTTAATTACAGCTGTTCTAACGGCTTGGCCGAAATCGTTTTCTCCCGAAGCGCCTCCACTATTTATTAATCCGGCTCTGCCCATATAATTATTTATTACTTGGTATCGGGTTAAATCAATTGGATGATTTGATGATAGTTTGCTATACATTTTAGGATTAGTTTTGCCGAATTTCAAAGCTAAAAATCCGCCGTTATTTTCCGGTAATTTTTGCTTAACAATATCTGCTTCTATAGTAACACCAAGATGATTTGCCTGACCTGTTAAATCTGCCGCTACATGATAGTTTTTGTCCGCATTAAAAGCAGAATTTCTTAAATAGCACCAAAGAATAGTTGCCATTCCCAATTCGTGAGCATATTGAAAAGCTTCACTAACTTCAATAATTTGCCTGTTGCTTTCCGGCGATCCGAAATATATAGTTGCGCCAACTGCAGCTGCACCCATATCATACGCCTGCTCAACTCCTCCGAACATTATTTGATCATATTTATTCGGATAAGTAAGAAGCTCGTTGTGGTTAAGCTTAACAATAAACGGAATTTTGTGTGCATATTTTCTTGCCGTCATTCCCAAAACACCAAGAGTAGAAGCAACAGCGTTAGAACCGGCTGCAAGTCCAAGTTTAACTATATTTTCCGGATCAAAGTAAGCTGGATTAGGAGCAAATGATGCTCCTGCAGTATGCTCAATTCCTTGGTCAACTGGTAAAATTGAAAGATAACCCGTTCCCGCCAATCTACCAGTGTTAAAAATCCCTTGTAAATTTTTCAATACGTTGATATTGCGATCTGAATTCATAAAAATTCTATCAACAAAATCCGGTCCCGGCAAATTTAATTGCTTTTTGGGAAACTTTGCTTTATGTGTAAGCAAGTCATCCGCTTCTTTACCCAAATAATTTCTAATTTGTTTTATCATTGTTCCCTCTTTAGTTGTGTTAAATGAAAATATTTCTTTCTTAAAATTAACTATTTAATTATAGAGAAAAAATTAAAAAGATTTAAATTCATTAAATTTGACGAAACAAATTGTGAGGGAATTAAATATTGAAGAAATTTAACATTAATACCGTAGTTTTTGATTTAGACGGAACATTAATAAAATCGCATGCTACAATTTATGAAGCCACTGTAAGAACGTTTAAGGAATTCGGAAGGAATGTTAATATCCCTAAAGATAAATTTTATAGCTTACTTGGTCATCATTTTACGGATATGTTTGAAAAATTGAATATTGAAGTAAAGGACATCAATCATTTTATTGATGTTTACAAAACGTTTTACTTTGACTACATTGACCTCTCAGAACCCTATTCCGGTGTACGAAACATGTTGGACACCCTTAAAAAAAGGAACAAGAAAATAGCTCTCCTTACAACCAAGGGGCAGGATCAGGCAGAAAAAATAATAAAGCATTTTAGCTTAGAAAGCAATTTTGATTATATAATGGGAAGAAGGCCAGGAATTGCCCATAAGCCTTCTGCCGAACCGCTCTTAAAAATCTGCAATGAGTTAAATAGTGATCTCCACAATACTTTAATGGTTGGGGACGCGGAACTCGATATTCAATGCGGAAAAAATGCTAATGCAATTACATGCGGAGTTACTTTCGGGTATAGATCTAAAGAAAATTTAGTTAAAGAAAATCCCGATTTTCTAATCGATAATTTCAACCAATTTATTGATTTAATTAATAACAGTTTACCGGAATGAATATGAAAAATGAAGGATTTGTAAAAACAGAAATTAATAATAAAATTGCGACCGTTACCTTTTTTCATCCTAAAAGCAATTCATTGCCTTCGGAATTGCTTAGGGATTTGAAAAATAGGTTCGATAATCTTTCGAACAATAATTCGGTTAATGTAATAATCTTAAAAAGCGAAGGGAAAAAGGCTTTCTGCGCCGGAGCTTCGTTCGACGAACTGATTGCCATTGATAATTTCAAAACGGGTAAAGAATTTTTTATGGGATTTGCGCAACTTGTAAACGCGATGCGAAAGTGCGACAAAATCATTATAGGCAGCATTCACGGTAAAGCCGTTGGCGGAGGCGTTGGTCTTGTTGCCGCAACCGATTATGCACTCGCCGCAAAAAACGCTTCGTTAAAGTTAAGCGAATTGGCAATTGGACTTGGTCCGTTTGTAGTTGGCCCGCCGATTGAAAGAAAAATAGGAGTGAAAGATTTTAATGCAATGGCTCTCGATTGCCAATGGCGTTCAGCCGCATGGGGAAAGGAACACGGTTTTTATAAAGAAGTTTTCGATACAATTGAAGACCTCAACGTTGCCGTAAAAGATTTTGCAAACGAACTCGCTTCACGGAATCCCGAAGCGCTTAAGAAACTTAAAAGAATATTTTGGGAAGGCGCCGAACATTGGGATGAACTTTTAGAGGAAAGAGCGGAGAATAGCGGCAGACTTGTGCTTTCGGACTTTACTAAAGAGTTTATCCGGAATTTTAAGAATAAAAAATAAATTCCACTGTCTTTATGGAACACCTGGGTCTTTATAGGTTTAACCGCCAAATCGTACGAGACTTGGCTTGGGTCATTGGTTCGCCACCGTTATTACAAAACTCAGCACAATTAAATTCAATCAATTTTATTGAAAATGATTTTTTTCTTCATCAGTTTTTAATATTTAAAAAACAACTTAACCGGCTTGAAAAAAATCCGTCAGCGCTTAACGGTTTTTTAGAAAAAAATAACACCCGGCTTATCGGCAAATACTTTGAGCGGCTTATAGAGTTTTGGTTGTTGCACAGAGATGACATAAGACTAATCGATTCCAACATTCAAACTAAACAGAGGAAATAAAACTTTAGGAGAGTTCGATTTTATTTATAAAGATTTAACTTCCGGTCAATTTATTCATCTTGAAGTTGCCGGAAAATTTTATTTAGCTCGGCACAATTCTTCCGAATGGTGTAATTTTATTGGTCCGAACGGTATTGATAATCTGCGAATCAAATTGAATAAAATAATAAACGATCAGATTCCTTTGGGTAAAAACAATGTTGCGCAACATGTTCTTTTTAAATTGGGTGTTAAAAATAAATTAATCTCCAAAGTGATATTAAAAGGCTATTTGTTTTATAATCTAAAGTATTTCAAAGAGAATGATTATGTTATGCCGGATTGCGCCGAACCTTCTCACTTAAAAGGCTGGTGGCTTCGCGAAAATGAAATTGGGTTACTCAATACTTTTTCCGGCAGCAAGTGGAAAATTATCGAAAGGAAAAATTGGGTTTCGAGAATTTATAGTTGTAAAGATGAAAAATTCTTAGATATTAAAACCTTAATATTGGAATTGAAAAAATATTTTTCTACTAACCGGTATCCGCTGCTAATTGCCGAACTTGACTACACGGATAATAATTGTTTGTTCGAAAAATCGAGGGGATTTGTAGTTTCGGATACATGGCCGAATGATGAAAGAAAAAATTTATAAAGTACATTTTAGATTTTATGAGGAGTTAAACGATTTCCTTCCGCCCGCAAGAAGAAAAATAATTTTTGTGCATCGATTTACTAATAATACTTCAGTTAAAGATATGATTGAATCGCTTGGTGTTCCGCACACGGAAGTAGATCTGATTTTAGTTAATGGTGTTTCTGTTGATTTTGATTATTTGGTAAAGGACGGAGATTTGATAAGTGTTTATCCGGTATTTGAAACACTCGACATATCGGAAATTCAACATTTGCGTCCGGAGCCTTTACGCAAACCTAAATTTATTTTGGATGTTCACCTCGGAAAACTTGCAAAACTAATGCGCATACTTGGTTTGGATACACTTTATGAAAACTATTATAACGACAAAGAAATTATAAAAATATCGAAAAAAGAAAGAAGAACGATTTTAACAAGGGATATTGGAATATTAAAACAGAACGTAGTAACGCATGGTTATTTTGTGAGAAATATTAAGGCTGAAGAGCAAATTATAGAAATTATAAAAAGATTCAGTTTGCATAAATTTATTAACCCTTTTTCACGATGCCTGGAGTGTAACAAACTGCTGGAGCCAATAAATAAAGATTTAGTAATTGATAGATTGCCTCAAAAAGTTAAAGAATCGCAAAATAAGTTTTGGATTTGTAAACAATGCGATAAAATTTATTGGAGAGGCACACATTATCAAAAAATGAAAAAACTATTAAATGAATTAAATATAAAGTATTGAATTGATAAAATTCATAATTCAATCATGCCTTTTCAGCGTGCTATTTTGTGAACAGCCTTATATTTGAACTTTTTTGTGTTTTAGCTGTCTAATAAGTCGATTGTTTATAATTAAGCGGGAAATTTATGACTTCATTATTTTTTGTAAAAGTTCTACTAATATTAATTCTTCTAATTGCAGTTGAAATATATTTCTTCAAAAAATTAGTAAAGTCAACCCATAATTTGTTTCCAAACATTTCGGTAAAAAAAATAAGGTTTTGGAAAAATGCACTTGCCATATTCATTAACTTGCTTCCTATTTTTGCTATTATTTCTTTAGCTTATATGTTCATATCCGGCGCAAGAAATTTAACGCCTCCCCAAAGCATTCTATTTGATTACCTTGTTCAATATCCGTTTTGGATTGGAGCAATAATTATAGGTCAAGTGATATTGATATTCTTAATATTCAAAATTTTTCTTTTCATAATAAAACGGTTTAATAAAGATAAAATAAAGATTAATAAAATTGAATCGGTAATATTCATTGGACTTTTGCTAATATTTGTTGTTTATGTTCCCGCTAGAACAATTTACGATTACAATTCGGTTGAGATAAGAAAAGTAATTTATGAAAAGGAAGATTTGCCTAATGTTTTAAACGGATTTAAAATAGTTTTGATTTCAGATACACAAGCTGACCGTTACACCGATCAAAAAAGATTGGGGAATTTTATTAAAAAAGTGAATGAACTAAAACCGGATCTTGTTTTAATCGGCGGAGATATTATTACAAGCACACCGAACTATATAAAAATTGGAGCTGAATATCTTGGCAAAATCAAAGCAAAGTATGGGGTTTTTAGTTGCGTCGGAGATCACGATAATTGGGCTTACCGCTCCGATATGAAAAGAAGTCTGCGGGAAGTTGAGCAAGCAATGCTTAATGCCGGCGTTCCTATGATTGATGACCAAAACAGAATAATAAAAGTTGATTCATCCAAAATTAAAGTATCGTTTGTAAAAAACACTTATGTGGACAAAGCGCCCAACGGTATACTTGACAGTCTTGCACAAGATTCTTCAAACTACAATCTGAAAATATTTATGGTTCATCAGCCGCGACAGCGCTTAATTAATTTTGCTCAAAAACATAAATACGATTTATATTTATGCGGGCATACGCACGGCGGACAAATGACATTTATCTTTCCGTTTTATAATCTTTCACCTACACAAATAGAAACTCCGTATATGCGCGGCAATTATAAGTTCGGACAAATGTTGATGATTGTTACACGAGGACTCGGAATGTCAGTTGCGCCAATCCGTTACAATTCAACTCCAGAGATAACCGAAATAATTTTGAGGGAAAAATAAATATTTTCAAACCTGTTGGGCAAACTGCTAAAATTAACTTGATCCTAAACAATCAATTAATTTATTACTATATTACTGCAAAATATTTTGGGATCATATAAAATTGAAACTTCAAGAAAAAATTGTACAATTGGAAAAAGATAGATTAACTCTATTAAACGAAATTAAAATTTTAAATGATGACGAACTGAATTACAAACCCAATCCGGATAATTGGTCTATTATTCAAGTGATGCATCATTTGATAAAGTCGGAACAATTATCCGTGGTTTACATAAAAAGAAAAATTAGCAATAAATCGAATATTGATAAGTCAAATTTGCGATCGAAGTTTAATGCTTTTGCTCTGAAATGGGGATTAAATTTCCCGATAAAATTTAAAGCGCCGGCAAGTGTTTCCAATGTGCCGGACTTTGATACTTTTGAAAATACAACTTCAAAGTGGGATAACGTACGGAATTCTTTTATTGACCTTATAAATAATACTTCCGAGAAAATACTGGACAGAGATATTTTCAAACATCCTATTGCAGGTAAAATGAATATCATTGGAACTTTGGATTTCTTCGACGCCCATTTTAAACATCATAAAAAACAAATTAAGTCATTATTAACCCATTTAACGCAGGAGAAAAAATGAAAAAAAACGTCATGTTTTTATTGATTATCTCAATACTTTTAACTTTAACTAATTTTGCATTTGCACAGCAAAAAGATATAACGGGATTGTGGAAAACCATAGACGACGAAACGCATCAAGCGAAATCAGTCGTGAAAATTTATATTAAAGATGGAAAACTCTATGGCGATGTTGT
>CBEVZC010000136.1:0-7936 GCA_965554225.1 uncultured bacterium
CTTAACACAAACGACAATAATCTTCGAATTGCTGATATTTATTTTTCAGAAAAAATAAAAGAAATCCGTTTCCGTTCCGACGGATTTAATTGGACTGATGTAAACACAAAAGATAAAAGAAAGAAAATAGCAGCTGAACCAGTAAAGGTTAAATATCCCAAAAATTTTAAAACCATTAACGGTAATTTTAATTTGGTGATTCCCGGTACAATTGATCCCCACGTTCATTTCGATACTCCGGGATTTGAGTTCAGAGAGGATTTCGAACATGCTTCTACCGCTGCGGCATACGGCGGTGTTACATCTATTATTGATATGCCGTGCACTTCCGTTCCCACCGTTACATCATTAAAAAATTTTCGTGAAAAACTTAAATTTGTAAAAAATAGAAGTCTAATTGATTTTGCTTTTTGGGGCGGAGTTTCCGGAACTGCTTTAAAAGACAGCGCTTCGCTCAGAAAAAATATTTTTGATCTTGCCGATGCTGGAGTTGCCGGATTCAAAGTCTATACAATTTCCGGAATGAAAGATTTTACAGATTTAACTTATGAGCAAATTGAAAAAGTAGCGAGAATAATCAAGCAAACAGGAAAACCGGTGGCTGTACATGCCGAAGACAAAAATATAGTTGTGAAGAAAAGGAATTATTTTAGAGCGAACAATATAAATACATGGCAGGCTTACTGCAGCGCAAGAAACGTAAGGGCGGAATCGAAAGCCGTGGTAAGGTTGATTGAAATTGCAAAGAAAACTAAAGCAAAAGTTCACATAGTTCATTTAAGTTCCAAAGCTGCATTGGATAAAATCAGAAAAGCACAGAATGAAGGAGTGTCAATTACAACCGAGACTTGTCCGCAATATCTTTTCTTTACACAAGATGATTTTGAAAACGTTAAAATTCGTAATTACCTTAAAACAGCTCCACCGGTAAAATTCGAAAAAGATAAAAACGCTTTGTGGCGCGGACTTAAAAACGGAAGTATTAGTTTTGTTACGACCGATCACGCCGGAACAGTTCCAAGTAAAGAGAAAACGTCCGATAATTTTTGGGAAGTTTACGGGGGCATTCCCGGCGTTGAACATCGTGTTCCTTTTTTATTTAGCGAAGGATTCCTTAAAGGAAAGCTTTCTTTAGAAAAAACCGTTCGTTTGCTTTCGACCAATGCTGCTGAGTATTATATACTGAAAGGCAAAGGACAAATCGCAAAAGATTATGATGCGGATTTTGCATTAATAAATCTTTGGAAAACTGAAAAGATAAAAGCAAGAAAAATGCACAGCAAAGGAAAGTATACACCATTTGAAGATTTGGACTTTAATGCAGTTATTGAAAAAACTATCCTTCGCGGGAATATTATAATGAATAATAAAGCTGAACCGGAAAAAGATATAGGATATGGAAAATTTATAAAAATAAAAAAATAACCGCAGAGACGGTGAGACGCAAAGAAAACAAAGATAATGAACAAAGAGCGCTATAATTATTTATCACATCAAATTTTGGATTCAAGTATAACCGTTCATAAAGAAATGGGACCCGGTTTATTGGAATCTGTTTATGAAATAAGTTTGATGAAAGAATTCGAAACAAGAAATATAAAGGCTGAAAATCAAGTTGCCATACCGCTATTTTATAAAGGATACGAATTAAACAAAGTTTTTCGCATTGATATCCTTGTTGAAGATGACATTATAATCGAAATCAAATCTTCTGAAATTATGCATCCGGTGTATGCTGCCCAAATTATTTCTTATTTGATGCTTGCAAATAAAAAATTAGGTTTTCTCATTAATTTCAATGTTTCTTTACTTAAAGATGGATTTAAACGATTTGTTAATAATTTTTAATTCTCTGCGCCTTAGCGACTCTGCGGTGATATTTTCAAGGAGTAATACATGAATGATTTTAAAATTATTAATGCTTGGATATGCAAGATTGAAAACGACCAAGTGGTTCCAGTTTTCGGCGATTTGCATATCAGCAACGGAAGAATATTCTCAATTCAAACCAAAAAGTTCAAAACATACCTTACACAAAAAGATAAACAAAAATCAAAAAACATTTACGATTCAAAAGGAAGAGTTATAACTATCCCGCAAGTTAACTTCCACGATCACTTTTATTCGCGCCTGGCAAAAGGTTTAAGAATATCCGGCGAGATGAATAACTTTCACAATATTCTTAAAAATTACTGGTGGAAAGTTGACAAAGCATTAGATTTGCAAATGGTTGAAGCATCGACACAAATGGCAATTATAGAATCGATTAAAAACGGTGTGACATATATATTCGATCATCATGCATCACCAAATGCAACCGGCGGAAGTTTGGCAACAATTGCCAAGGTATTGAAAGCCCATAAGCTTCGTGCTGTCCTGTGCTTCGAAACCACCGATAGAAACGGAACCAATCTGGCTGAATCGGGACTGCACGAAAACAAATCGTTTATCAACGATTTTGTTGATGATGATATAAAAAGCATGCTTGGTTTACATGCATCTTTTACCTTGGCTGATGATACTCTTGCCGGAGCTGAAAAATTAGTAAAAGATTACAATCTCGGCATTCATATTCATCTTTGCGAGGATGTTGTCGATAGAAAAATCAGCAAACAAGTTGCAGGACAGTTTCCGGTCAAACGTTTAATTAAATTTAACTTATTAAATAATAAATCAATTTTGGCTCACGGTATTCATCTCACAAAGCAAGAATATCAATTAATTGATGAATACGGCAGTGCTATTGCATATAATGTGGATTCAAACTTAAACAATAACGTTGGTTTACCAAAATACCGTAATGTACCGGCTGGAATTCCCATTTTGCTAGGCACCGACGGGATGAATGCAAATCCCGGCAGAACCATGAAAAATTATTTTTTATTACTCCGGCACTTCGGTTTTTCATTCGATGAAACTTTTAAAATGATACATAAAGTATTTTTAGATCAACTAATGTTTATACAAGAATATTTTGATGATTTTCCAAATTTGCAAGTTAACAATAGAGCTGATTTTATTATTTGGGATTATGTTCCGCCGACTCCATTAAGCAAGGAAAACTTTTGGGGACATTATATTTACGGAATGTTGGAGAGAGCAATTCAAAGCACCGTTCAGCAAGGTAAATTTTTAATGAAGGATAAAAAACTTATCGGGATAAATGAAGAAAAAATTAACAAAGTGATTTATAAACAAGGCGACAAATTATTTTATAAAATTAAATAAATATTTCATACTAAACTTCAGGTGATTTTATGGACAGAACAAAACAAATATTGGAATTCGCAAAAAAATACGAGCAGTATACTGCGGAAAACTTATCGAGACTGGTTAAAATTAAATCCTTAAGCATGCAGGAAGAAGGCGTTGTAAATGAATTAAAAACAATAATGGAAGAAGCCGGATTTGACGAAGTGAGAATTGACGGACTCGGAAACGTAATAGGCAGAATCGGAAATGGCGAAAAAGTGATTGCTATTGACGGACATATAGACACAGTTGATATGGGTAATTTGGATGCATGGGATTTTGATCCGCTCAGCGGTGAAATAAAAGACGGATTCGTTCTTGGCAGAGGAAGCGTTGATCAAGAAGGAGGTCCAATTGCAGCTGTAACAGCAGGAAAGATTTTAAAAGAAATCGGAATGCCCGATGATGTTACTCTGCTTGTTACCGGAACGGTTATGGAAGAAGATTGTGACGGACTATGCTGGAAATATTTGGTTGAAGAGGAAAAAATAAAACCGGATGTTGTTGTTATTACCGAACCGACAAACCTCAATATTTATAGGGGTCACAGAGGACGTATGGAAATAGAAGTCTCGTTTTACGGCCTATCTGCTCACGGATCCGCGCCTGAACGAGGGAAGAATGCAATTTATATGGCATCCAAAGCTTGTTTGGAAATTGAAAAGTTAAATGATAATCTTGCTTACGATGAATTCCTTGGGAAAGGCAGCGTTACCATATCGGAGTTTGTTTCAGGAAGTCCTTCGCAATGTGCTGTTGCAGACTTTGCTAAGATTCATCTCGATAGAAGACTTACTTGGGGTGAGGATAAAGAACTTGCCCTCAATCAAATTAGACATATTGTTAAAGATATGGATGCAAAAGTAGAATTATTGGAATACAAGGAAACTTCATTCACCGATTTAGAATATGGAATGGAGAAATATTTCCCCACTTGGAAATTGGAGGAAGATCATCCGGTTATTCAAAAAGGCGTTAAGTCATATAAAGAATTATTTGATGCGGTTCCAAAGGTGGATAAGTGGACGTTTTCAACTAACGGCGTAACAATAAACGGGTACTTCGGTATTCCGGTTATTGGGTTTGGTCCCGGTAACGAAGTAATGGCTCACGCACCTAACGAGAAAGTACCGGTTGAGCATCTCGTAAAAGCATCGGCATTTTACGCAAATTACGTGCTTAATTTTTAACTTTGATAGGACGCTGATTTTCCTGATGAATTATGATTTCTTATGATAAAAGATAATTACAAATTCAGCGATATTACCGATAAAATCATAAAAGCTTATTTTAATGTTTATAATAAACTTGGGTATGGTTTTTTAGAAAAAGTATACGAAAAAAGCATGCTGATTGAACTTTCTAAAATTGGATTAAATTGCAAAAATCAATTCTCAATTAATGTTTATTATGACAATAGAGAAGTAGGGAAATACTATGCTGATATAATAGTTGAAGACGTTGTAATTCTTGAGTTAAAAGCTGAAAAAAATTTGTGTCCTGAACACGAAGCACAATTATTAAATTATTTAAAAGCTACTGACATTGAAGTAGGAATGCTTTTGAACTTTGGTGAAAAGCCACAATTTAAGAGGAAAGTATTTTCTAATAAATTTAAAATCAATGAAAGTCATAATGAATCTTAATGAATCAGCGTCCTATTTCTTAATCTAAAATTGGAGAAATATTATGAATACAAACCTAAAAGGGAAACATTTTCTTTCAACTGATTATTGGACAAAGCAAGAACTTGATACAGCTTTTGAAGTGTCATTCGATTTAAAGAAAAAATTCGCACTGGAAGAACCAACAGGATACTTGCGTGATAAGACTTTGTTCATGCTCTTTTTCGAGCAATCCACACGAACAAGAAATTCAATGGAAGCGGGTATGACACAGCTCGGCGGACATGCACACGATTTAACACCCGATAAAATTCAACTATCCCACGGCGAAACTGCAAAAGATACAGCAATTATACTTTCTAGAATGGGACATGGAATTGCTTCACGGAATTGTTTCTACGGAATAGGAAAGGATTATCTTGCCGAAATGGCCGAGCATTCGCGCAAACCTGTTATGTCGCTTCAAGACGATGTTTATCATCCGTTTCAAGGCATGGCAGATTTAATGACAATGTTCGAATATTTCGGAAGAAATCCCAAAGGTTTGAAAGTAACAGTCTCTTGGGCTTATGCGGATACGCACTCAAAACCTCTTTCCGTTCCCCAAACACAAGCTCTGCTGTTTCCGCGTTACGGTATAGATTTGACAATTGCTCATCCTAAAGAATTTCCTTTGAGTAAAAATATAATCGAAAAAGCAAAACAAAATGCGGAGAAAGGCGGAGGCAGTATCCGATTTACCAATGATATGGACGAAGGATTCGAAGGCGCTCACATTGTCATCCCCAAAAACTGGGGCGGTTTCGGAGCTTATGGCGTTCAAGAGTATCTTGATAACGAAGAGGAATGTAAAAAGGAAATGACCGCTAATTTGGAAAAATACCACTCGTGGATTTGTGACAACCGCAGAATTAAACTTGCCGATAAAAATGTTAAATTAATGCATGCTTTACCTGCAGATAGAAATCACGAAGTAACGGATGAAGTAATTGACAATCCCGATATTTCAATTGTATTCGACGAAGCGGAAAACAGACTGCATACCGCAAAAGCTATAATGGCGTTAACAATGTAAGAGTATGGAACACGGATTACACGGAAAAAATAGATTTACACAGATTCAATATTAATCAATGAAAATCTGTGTTATCCGTGTTCTATCTTTTTTCTATCCTAATAATATTAACCGGGCAGTTTTTAGAGGCAATTAAATTTTCATCAAGTTCGTCATCGCTTACTTGAGTGTTGTAAATCCCTTTTTTTTCTTTCCCTTCAATAAGAACACCTTTACCGTCTTTCTTCGAAATTCGCCAACGATTGGGAGCAACTTCAACGCAAGCATTACAACCGATGCACTTTTGTCTGTGATGAATAATTCTGAACATTAAACCGCATCTTCCAAAATGTACAACTTATCGGAAGGACGAATAATTTCATCTACCGGCATTGAAAAATTATCTCCCTTTTTAACAAGTTGAACGGGTTTATCTTCAAGACGCAATTCCTTTACGCGTGTTTTTATTACGCCCGTAGTAGGACCTGTAATTAATATTTCATCTCCTATCTTAAGCAATTTGGTTTCCAGTCGGAATTCAGCAACATTTAACTTTTTAAAATAATTTACACCTTTACCGATGAATACTTTTCTTTTGGTCGCTTTGGAGCCGTAGTTATCGCTCCATTCACCCATTTTTCTGCCTAGATAATATCCGTCCCAGAATCCCCGATTATAAACTGTCTCGAGTTCTTCTTTCCATTTGCTGATTTTTTCCGGGGTATAAGTTCCCTCTAAGATTGAATCTACCGCTTCGCGGTAACATTTAGTTGTTGTGTAAACGTAATCGGCAGAACGACCTCTTCCTTCAATTTTAATAACTTCAACTCCGGCATCAACTATTTTATCGAGAAAATCTATTGTGCATAAATCCTTAGCGCTCATAATATATTCGTTATCAATTAAAAATTCCGTCCCTTCCTCTTTTTCCGTAACTATATATTCTTTTCTGCAATCTTGTGCGCAAGCTCCCCTGTTAGCAGACGAATAATGAGCGTGCAAGCTTAAATAACATTTGCCTGAGACCGCCATGCACAAAGCCCCGTGAGCAAAAATTTCTATTTTTACAAGTTCGCCGTTTGGACCGGTAATTTCCCTTCGCTTAATTTCTTTCGTAATCGCTTTAACTTGCATGAGACTTAATTCCCTTGCTAAAACCATCACATCTGCGAACACCGAATAGAATTCAACCGTTTCTATGTTACTTACGTTTGCTTGCGTGGAAATATGAATCGGCATTCCAACTTTTCTGGCATAATTCATAACAGCATGATCGGAAGCTATGATGGCTGTTATATCACGCTCCTTAGCTTTATCAACAATTGAGCGCATAAGCTGCAAATCGTGATCGTACATTATTGTGTTAAGCGTGATATAAGATTTCACATTATTTTCTTTACACACATCCGAAATCTTTTGTAGATCATCGAGAGTAAAATTTATTGATGACCGCGCTCGCATATTAAGCTGCTCTATTCCGAAATAAATCGAATCGGCTCCGGCTTTAATTGCGGCGCTCAAAGCTTCGTAAGAACCTACAGGCGCCATTACTTCTATTTTATTTATATTAGCCAAAAAAATTGCTTTCTTTTAATTATATATTAAATCGTGAATTACACAAAATTGGAGCTTACAAAACTAATAAAAAATAATATTTAATTCGTTTTTCCATTAGTCCTAAGACCTTAAAAAAATACCAAATGTAAAAACCGGAGCAGATTGAATATTGTACGCGATAATACCAGATTCAAAACTTGCGGTAATTCCTAAATTTTTATTTAGATTATAAAATGCACCAAATTTATAAGCAATGAACTGTTGGTTATTTGCAAAGAATAACGTGAAGTCTTTATTTTCCTTGGTTCCGTTATGCAAAGACTGAACTGCGTGCAACCGCAAATTTAATAGTAAATTTTTAAATAAGTTATAGCCACCTTCAATTGCATAATATCGCAGATTCAACCCCCAAGTGCGACAAAGTTAAGGAAAATTATTGAAGAATAAA
>CBEVZC010000137.1:0-7712 GCA_965554225.1 uncultured bacterium
TTGAAGAATTAAAAGAAAAAATAAAAGGAAAATTAAATTTACATTAAACTATATTTTTAATATAGTATCTTCAAAAACAATAATTTATGGAAATACCGATATCAAAATATAACGAAATGCTGGAAACTTTGTTAACGACCTGTAGAACAAATCTGCTGAATGTTAACGAGGATAGTATTAAGAAAGCTTTCCAGCTGAGTTACGAAGCTCATAAGAACGATTTCCGGGCTTCCGGTGAGCCATATTTTATTCACCCTTATGAAGTAGCGTTAATAGTTGCACAAGAAATGCCTCTTGATGATGTATCTGTAATTAGCGCATTGCTGCATGATGTAGTTGAAGATACGGAAATTACTTTAGATTTCGTCGCCCAAGAGTTTGGTAAAGAAGTTGCAGATATAGTTGACGGAGTAACAAAAATAGGCGGAGTTTTTAGAGGGCAAAATATTACGCAAGCTGAAAACTATAGAAAGATGCTCCTTTCTATGATAAAAGATGTACGAGTAATATTAGTAAAATTTGCCGATAGATTGCACAATATGCGAACATTGCAGTTTGTCCCTGCTCATAAACAAAGAAGAATAGCTAAAGAAACTCTGGAAATCTATGCTCCGTTTGCTCACAGATTTGGTTTGGCACGAATAAAATGGGAGATGGAGGACTTAGCTTTCAAGTACTTAAACAAAGAAGCTTACGATGAAATAGCAAAGAAATTGAAAGATACCAGGAAAGAGCGGGAAAATTACATAAAAAAAATAACGGGACCAATTTCCGAAAGACTAAAGGAGCATGACTTAAACTTCGAGATTGCCGGAAGACCAAAACATTTATATAGTATTTACAGAAAAATGATAAAGCAAAACAAACCGCTTGAAGAAATTTATGACCTGATGGCTATTAGAATAATTATCGAAAATAATGATACTAATGAATGTTATTATGTTTTAGGTATTATTAACCAGTTATTTATACCAATCCCAGATAGATTTAAAGATTTTATTTCCATTCCAAAGAAAAACGGTTACCAGTCAATTCATAATACCGTTAATGGCCCAGAAGGAAGACGGGTAGAAATTCAAATAAGAACAAGGCAAATGCATGAAATTGCAGAAAAAGGTGTTGCCGCACATTGGAAATACAAAGAAAATGTTGCTAAAACCGATCAAGACCTTGATGATTGGGTTCAATGGATAAGAGATATTTTTGAAAATGCTTCGCGTGATGAGGCCTCAAAAGAAATATTGGCAAGCTTTAAACTTAATTTATATCAAGATGAAATCTATATATTCACACCAAAAGGAGATTTAAAACGACTTCCCTTAAACTCAACTCCTGTTGATTTTGCTTTTGATATACATAGCCGAGTCGGTTACCATTGTATTGGTGCAAAGGTTAACGGTAAAATAGTTCCTTTAAGTACAAGGCTGCACAGCGGCGATAAAGTAGAAATTATTACCTCAAAAAATCAGCACCCAAATAAAAGCTGGCTTCAATTTGTTCAAACACACAAAGCAAAATCTAATATTAGAAAGTATATAAATAGAGAAGAGGAAAAAGTAGTTGAAGCCGGGCATCAAATTTGGGATAAGAAAATTAAAAAGTTAAAACTCACTTTTACAACCGATGATGTTCAAAGACTATCCAGAAAATTAAAGTTTGAAAATGTTTCTGCATTCTTTTCCGCAGTTGCACAGGATAAACTAAATTTAGATGAAATTCTTAACCCTGCCGAAGAAAAAGTAACAGCCGATTCTCATGAGCTTCAGTTTGATAATTTCGTTGAAATAGCTCGAAAAGAAAGCGGGGAAGTTTTAGTTGACGGGGAGCATAAAGGAATTGAATATCATTATGCAAAGTGCTGTAACCCTATTCCAGGTGATCCTATTGTTGGGTACATAACAATTGGAGAAGGAATTAAAATTCATAGAAAGAACTGTAAGAATTTGATAAACATGTCCAAAAATAACGAAAATAGATTGATACCGGTAGAATGGCCGAAAACGGATGGAGCTTCTTTTGTCGCCGGAATTACGGTTAGAGGTGAAGATAAACCGGGTATCCTAAATGATATTTCTAACAGCATCACTAGTTATAGAAATACAAATATTAAATCGGTTAACATAAATACAAATGATTCGTTATTTGTTGGACAGGTTACGGTTTATGTTGAAAACTTGGAGCATCTCATCAGATTATTGGAAAGATTAAGAAAGAATAAAGGAATTTTTAGTGCGGAAAGATTTGAAGCTGATAGCAAGAAAAGCAATGTAACAAATTAGAAGTAATATTTTTAATTCAATAAATAACAGTGGATCCCAAAAAAACTTTTATAAAACTTTTAGCAATTGATTTTGGCAAAAAAAGAATTGGTCTCGCTGTCTCCGATCCGTTCCGAATGTTTGCAGCGCCGCTTACCACCCTTCAAAATGATGCGGATTTTTGGAGAAACTTAAAGAAAATTATTGACGAGAATATGATTGGCATGATTGTTTTAGGTTATCCTCTAAAGGAAAACGGGGAGAAATCCGATAGCACTCTAGCTGTAGAAAAGTTTAAGAAAGAGCTTGAAAAGAGAATTAAACTGGAAGTGATTTTATACGACGAGAGATATTCTTCTGAGATTGCAAAAGAGAGAATAATTGAAGCCGTGAAATCAAAGAAAAAGCGAAGGAGCAAAGAATTGGTCGATATGTATGCCGCCGCAGTAATTTTAGAAGACTATATGAATGAAAATAAATAGTCAATGGAATTAAACTTAAATCAAAGTTTTATTATAAAATAAGAGAAAACTTTTTTAACTTTATCATTGTTAAATTATAATTTGACATTTTTATCTTTATAAGCTATTTTCACAAAGAATATAAACCAAATTTTGGGAGCACATATGACACTTGATGCACTTGGAATGATTGAAACCAAAGGTTTAGTTGGTTCAATTGAAGCAGCCGATGCTATGGTTAAAGCTGCAAAAGTAGAACTTATTGGAAAAGAAACAATTGGCGGCGGTTATGTAACCGTTATGGTGAGAGGCGATGTTGGCGCTGTTAAAGCAGCTACCGATGCCGGCGCTGCTGCTGCTCAGAGAGTTGGCGAGTTGGTTTCTGTGCATGTAATACCGCGTCCGCATTCTGATGTAGAATTGATTTTACCAAACAGATCAAAATAAGAATAAAGCAAAATGAATTTAGCCCTTGGTCTAATAGAGACTAAAGGACTAGTTGGCGCTATAGAAGCTGCTGATGCTATGGTTAAAGCAGCTGACGTTAAACTAGTCAGCAAAGAAAAAGTTACCGGTGCTTTGATGATTATCAAAGTAGTTGGGGATGTAGCTGCTGTAAAATCTGCGGTTGATGCCGGTTCGGTAGCTGCTCAAAGAGTTGGCGAACTTGTTTCATCTCACGTAATTCCCAGACCGGATGATCAAATTGATCAGCTTATTTTTAATAAACAAAAACAAGGTAGACGTTCAGCGGAAAAACAAAATGTTGTTTCTCCTAAGACAAAACCGCCAATAAAAAAAGAAGTAAAAACAGAGCCCAATTTACCTGAGGTATCTGAAACTGAAAATGAAATAAGCAAAAGTGATAATTCCGATCAGGAAGAAAAGAATGAAGTGAAAATTGAATCTTCCGGAAAATCAATTCCTCCTAAAGAAGAACTTAATTCTTTTAATGTTCATCAGTTGAGGAAACTGGCTAGATCGTTTGAAGATTTTCCTATACATGGTCGAGAAATATCAAAGGCTAATAGACAATTACTTCTTGAATATTTTGATGAATTAAGATAGTTAGTTCTTGTAATATTAAATTTAAACTCCACAACTCGTGGAGTTTTTTTATATTTATCTTCTATGAAAAAGAAATTAATCCCAATCGTATTAATAGTTTTGTTCTCAATTGTGCTTTGGGTCTACGTTTCCTTTTCGGGAGATTATTCGATTACGCTTAAGTTACCCGTTGAAATTGAGAATATTCCCTCCGGTTATGCTTTGAGTTCCATCTCAACTAATAGCGTGTCAATTAGTATAAAAGGGCAGGGCTGGCAATTAGGACAAAATACAATAGGTAGAAATCCGAAATTTAGGGTGCTTTGTAAAGGGAAAAAGAAAAAACAAAAAATTTCTGTAAGGAATGAATTTATTAACAATCCTTGGTTATCCTCAACATTACAAATTGTAGAAGCTTCTCCTCAAAACATTGAATTGACGGTTGAGCAGATTAAAACTAAAAAAGTCGAAGTAATTCCCATTGTTTCATATGAGTTTAAACCCGGTTATGGATTAGTATCTCGTATTAAAGTGGAGCCTGATTCGGTTGTTGTTATAGGACCGGAAAGTAAAGTAGAAAAGATAGAATTTGTAAAAACAAAACTTGAAATATTCGAAAAACTTGATCGCTCTATTTCGGAAGTTATTCCTTTAATTAAAAGCAAATACTTAAACTATAATATTGACCGATGCAAAATTAGCTTTGAAGTAGAAAAAATTGTGGATAAATCTATTGATAACGTTCTGGTTGAAACAAAAGGTGTTCCTCCTTCGCAGCAGCTTGTTTTAACGCCTAATAATATAAGAGTTGTGTTGCGTGGCGGTATTAATAGACTTAGCAAACTCTCTGCTAAAGACATAAAAGCGTATGTGAAATTTACGGATGCTCTTAAGGATACGCTGGGAGCTATAATTCCTAAAATTAAAATTCCTGATCAAACAAAACTAATAGATGTTAAACCCATGCGGTTAGACTATATAATAAAGAAATATTAATATGTTCATTACATTCGAAGGTTTGGATTTTTGCGGTAAATCAACGCAAGTAAAATTATTGAGAGATTATTTAGTTCGTCAAGGAAAAGAAACAAAATTAATACGCGAACCGGGCGGAACGAAAATATCGGAAAAAGTAAGAGAAATTTTGCTGGATAAAAATAATCTTGAAATGTCTGCCGAAACAGAATTGCTTTTATTTACGGCAAGCAGAATCCAGTTGGTAAAAGAAGTAATTGTTCCCAACTTAAAAAAAGGTATATTTGTTATCTCCGATAGATTTCACCATTCCTCAATTGCATACCAAGGATTTGGGAGAAAACTTGATCTTAATTTTGTTGAATCGCTGCAGTCTTTTGCCATTCAAGATGCCGTGCCGGATATTACTTTTTTCCTAGATATTTCCGTTGAAGAAGTCAGAAGGAGAAAGGAAGAATTTGAACATCAAAATTTAGATAGAATTGAACTATCAAAAAGCCGGTTTTACGAAGATGTGCGGAAAGGTTATTTATACCTTGAAAAGAAAGAAGCTTATATAAAACGAATTGATGGTACACAACCGATAGATATAATTCATCAACAAATTATTTCTGAAATAAAAGAATTTAAAACTAATTCGGATGATTTAAATGAGTAAAAAAAATAAATTTATTTTTGCCGCTGCAATAATATTTTCTTTCGGATTTTTATTAAAAAGTTCCGATATATATTTTGAAATTTCAAAGTCGATAGACATTTTTGGCAGAATATATAAAGAAGTGGCGCTAAATTATGTTGATCCTGTTGATCCTGAAGAATTTATGCTTGCAGGAATTAGAGGAATGCTTTCATTATTAGATCCTTATACTGTTTATATTGATTCGGATCAGCAGAAAGAGCTTGATCTTATTACAACCGGTAAATACGGCGGCATTGGCGCTACAGTAGGATTAAAAAACGGGAACGTAACAATTGTAGATCTTATTGAAGGATATTCTGCCCAAAGACAAGGAATTAGGATAGGAGATATAATAGTTAAAGTTGATAGTGTTAAAATTTCAAAGGACAATTATGATCAATTAGGAAGTTTGTTAAAGAAACCGGCAGGATCTGAAGTTGCAGTAACAATTTCCCGCGAAGGTGTTAAAGATGATATTGTGTTCAATCTTGTAAGCGAAGAAATTGAAATTAAAAATTTAACGTATTACGGTTTTGTTCCCGCTAACAGTACGAATGCTTATTTGAAATTAAGCGGTTTTTCCAGAAGTGCAGGTAGTGAAGTTAAAAAAGCGCTTGTTGATTTGGAAAATAAAAAGAAAGTAAGTTCTATTGTACTTGATTTACGCGGTAATCCGGGCGGACTTTTAGATGCAGCCATAGGAATTGCGGACAAATTTTTAAAAAAGGGAAATTTAATAGTTTCTGTAATTGGAAGAGATACAAGTAGAATCCAAAAATATTTTTCCAAAGAGGTGCCTGTAGCCGGGGATATTAAAATGGCTGTTTTAATAAACGGCGGATCAGCATCAGCTTCGGAAATTCTTTCGGGAGCTATACAAGATCATGACAGAGGATTTATTATCGGAACAAATTCATTCGGAAAAGGTCTTGTGCAATCCGTAGTGCCGCTATCTTTTAATACGTCATTAAAAATTACTACGGCAAAATATTACACACCGAGCGGACGCTGTATTCAAAGGATAGATTATTCGAAAAGTAAAGTATTTAAGAAAAATACTTTTGGAAAGAAAAGAGCTTTTCATACGGATCATGATAGAATAGTCTATAGCAGCGGCGGAATTAAACCGGATTCCGTAGTTTCTGCACGAAGTGAATCTGAGCAAATAAAATTTTTATTAGCGCGCGGAATGTTTTTTAAGTTTGCTTCTTATTATTTTAATACCAATAATAATTTGAATTTAATTTCAATAAATGAGAATAAACTTTTTAATCAGTTTATTGATTATGTTGATAAACAGAATCTTAATTATACTTCTAACGCCGAAAAAGTATTGGCGGAATTGAATAAAATAGTAATTAAAGAAGATTATAATTCTAACGTAAAACAAGATTTGGAAGTTCTTAATAAGAAGTTTGAAAAGATTAAACACCAGGAATTAAAGAAATACAAAACTGATATAATTACGGAAATACTTCAAGAATTGGCAGCAAGAATTAGCGGACGAAAAGGCAGAATAGAACAAGCGCTAAAGAATGACGGGCAATTTAAAACTGCGTATAACATTTTACAAGATAAAAAATTGTATTCCAGAATTTTAATTAATGAATGAAATTGTAATAATTATTCTTTACGTACTTGTAGGAATAATTGCCGGTACAGGTTCGGGACTCTTAGGAATAGGAGGGGGAATAATTTATATCCCTTCGCTTTATTTCTTGTTGCCTAGAATTGGTGTCGGTCAAGATGAGATTGTATTTGTGGCTATCGCAACTTCTTTGTTTACAGCTCTGTTCTCTTCCGGCGGTGCATTTTTAAATCATTTAAAAATAAAGAATGTAGATTTTAAGAAAGCTTTGTTATTTGCAAGCGGCAGTATTATAATGGCTTTTTTCCTTCCCAAAGTAATAATAAAACTGAACCATATTTACCCAAAAATTATTTTACTGGTCTTAATGATATTAGTATTGATCAGATTTCTATTTGATAGAAAGAAGGAAATGAAGTCTATATTATTACTAAAAGATTATTACTTAATCTTTTTCGGCTTTCTTACAGGTGCGTTATCTGCATCAAGCGGTATTGGTGGAGGAGTAGTTGCAGTACCGGCTCTGGCATTGTTCTTCGGACTTCCATTCAAACGTGCTATCGGAACATCTACTTTAGTTGTTTTTCTTACTTTATTAACGTCATCTTTTAGTTACTGGTTATTAGGAAGTTCTATGCATTCTTCGGGTTCTTTAGGTCTGATAAACCTCTCTGCCGCTATTCCAATGGCTGTAGGAGCCGGAT
>CBEVZC010000138.1:0-7619 GCA_965554225.1 uncultured bacterium
GTTAATTTTTAACTAATTAAATAATGAAAAGTCCGTTTCACGCTGAACCAATACATAGTCTTCATAATATTTTTTTTATTACTGACCGGTAATGTTTTTGCTCAAGATACTTTAGTAATTAATAAACCTTACATACCTTATCCAGATACTACTTTAATTTTCACACCTGGAAATAATTCACAACCTAGTGAAATGCCACTTGTATTTTTACTTAACGGCTGGAGCGGGAATTATGCACAATGGAATATTATAACGGATGTACAAAGTTATTCCGATAAATATAATATGATAATTGTATGCCCAGATGGATTTTATGATTCATGGTATTTAGATAATCCTTTTGAACCGAGAGTTCAATTTGAGAGATTTTTTTGGAAAGATTTGGTCCCTAAAATTTTACAAAAGTATAAAGTTGATACAACTAAAATATTTATTTCCGGTTTAAGTATGGGTGGACATGGTGCAATGACGTTATTTCTCAAGCATCCGGACTTCTTTTTAAGCGCAGGAAGTACAAGCGGAATTTTAGATCTAACTGCATTTCCTGAAAAGTGGGGAATTAAAAAGGGTATAGGAAATTATAATGATTTTTCTAAAGTTTGGAAAAGCAATTCTGCTATTTACCTGCTGCAAAATATTGTGGGGATGAATAAACAGATTATCTTTGACTGCGGCACGGAAGACTTTTCCTATGATGTTAATAATAATTTTAGAGCTAAATGCAGAAAACTCAAAATAAAAGCAACGTTTATTTCTCAGCCTGGCAATCATAATGCTCAATACTGGCATCATTCAATTAAAGCTCATTTTGAATTCTTTAACAGCTTAATTACTGTTACTAAATAAGTTTATTCTTAATTTTTCGTTTATGAATGAACCAATTCTATTTACTTGCGTCTAAAGTTTTGAAACCGAAAAGGAAAATACTTGTAAAACAATTTTTACTTTACAGGAATTAGATTGTAAAAGGAGTTTTTAATTATGAATGAAAAATTATACAGGTCGAGAAAAAATAAAGTAATAGGTGGTGTATTAGCCGGGTTGGGGGATTACTTAAAGGTTGATCCGGTTATAGTAAGAATTGTATTTATAATCTTTGCTTTCATACATGGCTTGGGATTATTGGTTTATGTAATAATGTGGATTATAATACCTGAAGAGCCGATTGAAAATCTATATCCAAATAAAGACGATTTTTTCTCGGATGATTTTACAAGCTCTGCCGGTGCAGAATTTAATGCTGAAGCATATAAGAAAAAATCTAATAGCAAAACCGTATTAGGTGCAATACTAATTCTTCTCGGACTGGTTTTTTTAGCCGACAGATTTTTACCGTATTTTGATTTCGAATTTTTTCTACCTGTAACTTTGATAATAATCGGTGCTGTTTTATTATTTAGTTCAATTAAAAAATAAGTGTGATAAAATGAAAATTAAAAGTTCACAAATGTTTTGGGGATTTTTCTTCCTCACGGTGGGAGTTTTATACTTCTTAGAGAAGTTGGATGTTTATTGGGGATACTGGGGCTTTATTTGGGACCTTTGGCCTCTAATATTTATTCTGGCGGGAATTGCTATAATAGTAAAAGGAACTTTTCTTAAACCGTTAATTAGCGGTCTCTTTGGAATATTGGTCGGGGTTTTAATTTTCGGCTTTTTCAATAATATTTTTACAAATGAAGATTATGATAGAGATGATTTTATGTCAGACTCTGCTGTTAAAAATTTTAATATTGAGTATAGTGATAGTATCAAATATTCAAATTTGGATATTAGCGACGGAGCCGGACGCATTACAATAAAAGATACAACTTCACAATTAGTTGAAGGAAACGTAAAAGGTTATGTAAGAAAATATTTTATTGATGATAGCGAAAGTGATAGTACGGCATGGATAACATTAAAGTCCGAGGGACATAAATTCAGATGGGGGAAAGTCCGATTCGGTAACCGTTTGGAAATTAAGCTGAATAAAAATCCCGTTTGGAATTTGGATTTTAAAACCGGTGCGGTAAAATCCGATTTTGATTTTTCAAATTTTAAAGTGAAGAATTTTGTACTAAAAACTGGTGCAACGGAAACAAAGTTAAAGCTCGGTAATAAAATTAAGAAAAGCTATGTAAACGTAAAAATGGGAGCGGCGCGACTAAAAATTTTAGTGCCTTATGATTCCGGTTGTAAATTAATTAGTAAAACAATGTTAGTGAATAAAGACATCAACGGATTTTATGAAATCGGAGATAATGTTTATAGAACAAAAGATTATGAGTCTTCAGAAAATAAAATAATTATCGATATTTCCGGAGGTGTCTCATCGCTTGAAATTGAGAGATATTAAAATTCTTAATTCTTAATTCTTAATTCTTAATTCTTAATTTTCCCGGTTTCCACAAATGTTTTTCCAAGTTAACACATCCGTCATCTGTAAACTCAACACCTTCCGAGCGTAATAAATCTTCCATTAATTTTGGTCCGGCAAAATGTGTTTTTCCGGATAAAGCACCGAAGCGGTTAACTACTCGATGACAAGGAAGATTGGAATGTTTTGCAGAATTCAAAGCCCAGCCGACTGTTCTTGCAGCCGATTTAATTCCGCATACTTCAGCAATCGCACCATAAGTTGTAACTTTCCCGTATGGAATTTTAGCAACTACTTTATAAACTTTGTCGAAAAAATCATTTTTCTTTGGTGAATTTTTCTTGCTCATTTATCTAAAACTTTTCCATCCTTCATTTCTAAAACTCTATCGGCAATTTTAACAAGACCTGGATTATGAGTAACTATCAAAAATGTAGCTCCTTTTTCTTCTTTCAGCTTAATAAAAAGATCGTTTAAAATTTCGCTGTTCACGGAATCCAAATTACCTGTCGGTTCATCTGCAAAAACAATATCGGGATTGTTAATTATTGCTCTTGCAACCGCAACTCTTTGCTGCTCGCCGCCGGAAAGCTCTGCCGGTTTGTGATTTATTCTATCTTCAAGTCCTACAGTTGCCAGCAGCTCATTCGCACTTTTTAGAGCATCTTTTTTTGAAGTCCCATTAATCATTTTTGCAATAGCTAAATTTTCGGCTGCTGTAAACTCGGGAAGTAAATGATGAAATTGAAAAATAAATCCTATGTGCTTATTACGAAAATCAGAAAGTTTTTCATCTGATATATTTACAATATCCTTCCCGCTTAAAATAATTTCTCCAGAATCAGCTGTATCTAAGCCGCTTAGAACATGCAGTAGAGTACTTTTGCCGGCGCCGGAAGCCCCGACTATAATTGTAATTTTATTTTTTTCAATTTCCAGCGATACATCCTTAAGAATCCCCAAACTACTTTTACCGTCTTTTTTGTAACTCTTAAAAATATTTTTTCCAGTCAATATCATAAACTCAACCCAATTAAAAATAAACTAATAAATTATTCCCATCTGATTGCTTCGCTTACATTTAATTCAACGGCTCGCTTAGCAGGGAAAAGGGAAGCAATAAAGGTTAATAAAAATGATAATAATCCGATTACCAAAATATCCGTTACTTGAACTTTTACCGGCAGTGCATCAATAATGTACTTGCTTGCATCAAGCGGGTAAAAGTTGTAATGTATTTGTAAATAACAAATAATTAAGCCGATGATCAATCCTAATATTGTTCCGATTATCCCGATAAGAATTCCTTCAAACATAAAAACTCTTAAAATAGATTTTTTAGAAGCACCCATTGATCGTAAGACTCCAATATCCTTTCTCTTTTCTATAACGGACATCGTAAGAGAACCTAAAATATTAAATGTTGCAACGGCAATTATTAGTGATAGAATTATTAATGCCGCCCAGCGTTCAATTAGCATTACCGTGTACAAATCTTTGTGAAGATCGTACCAAGTACTTATTGTAAAATATTTCCGGTTAAGTTTTTGCTCAAGTATTTTTTTTACTTTCTCCGAGTTATTAATATTTTTCAACCGTATTTCATATCCGGTAAATTGATTACCTAAATTTAGTGCAAGCTGCGCTGATTTAAGTGAAGTATAAACATATTTCATTGCATATTCTTTATTGCTTATTTCAAAAATTCCGCTCACAATAAACTTTCTTGTTTTAGGAATAGAAAAATCAACCAAAGACTGTTCTATTTTATTTGCCGATATTACCGATAAAGTATCTCCGATTCTGCTTGAAAGGCGAAGTGCAATTGGCAGACCTAAAACGATTTTGTTTATTCCCTTATTATTGTAAAGGTCGTAAGAACCGAAGGAAATGTTTTTTTTGATACCCCATGAATCATCTTTTCTATGCTCGGTAGTTCCTTTTAGGTTCAAAATTTCCATTGAATTTTTATGTAAAACAATTACTTTTCCTTCTGCATAAGGATAGTATGACTTGATCTCGTTTATATCATTAAATGTTTTGGGCAATGTATCCAGCTGCGTAAATGCTTTTTCGGATTTTATGGTAACTCGTAAATGAGGATCGAAATTAACCAGCACGGAAGTAACCAATGAACCAAAGCCGTTGAAAACCGATAGAACAATAACCAAGGCAGCTACACCAATTGTAATTCCAAGAGTCGACAGTATGGAAATAATAGTAATGAAATTAAGCTTGTGCTTAGATTTCAAATATCTTTTGGCTATATAAAATTCAAACATAATCTAATCAAACCTTATAGCTGCAATTGGTTTAATCTTAGCTGCAATAAAGCTTGGAATTATTGAAGCTAACAGACTTAAAAAGAGAGCGGTTAACGAAATAATTAAATAATAGTTAAAGTTAATGGAAATAGGGACGCTGGAGATAAAGTAAATATTTGCAGGTAAAGAAATCACTTTATATTCCAATTGAATCCAACTCAAAACAAGTGAAATAATATTTCCGAGTAAAATTCCCAAAATTCCGATGTAAAGTCCTTGATAAATAAAGATTGTTAAAATTTGTCTTCTATTTGCCCCAAGAGTTTTTAGTATTCCAATGGCATTAGTCTTTTCCAAAACCATCATTAATAGTGTTCCTACAATATTAAAAACTGCGACCAGAATAATAAGTCCTAGAATTATGGGAATCGGTTTTTTCTGAAGTTCAAGCCAAGTAAAGATAGGTTTATTGATTTCATAATAATCCCTTACATAGTACGGAAATCGTAAATGGTTTTTTAAATCTTCCTTTGCTTTTGATATTTTAGAAATATCATTCAGTTTAATATTATAACCTGAACATTCGTCATTCATATTAAATAATGCTTGTGCAGTATAAAAATCTATATAGGCATTTAGGTCATCATACTCAGCCATTCCGCTTTCGTAGATTCCCGTTACATAAAATTGTTCAATATTAGGCGGGTTTTCAATAGACGGAGCTATGTTATTTCTTAAAGTAAAAAGTGTGATTTTGTCTCCCGGTTTAACAAATAATTTATCAGCTAATTTCTTTCCCAGGATAATTCCTTCGGTCGAATTTTTTACATTAAAAGTATATTTGCCCGCAACTATATTTCTTTTTATTCTGGAATTGTCGAAAGTTGGAAAGATTCCGTTTAATTTAATTCCTTCGGATAAATGACTTGATCTGATTATTGCGTCTTTGGAAATAAAAGGTGCCACACTTTTGGAAAGGTTCCCAAGTTGTTTTTCTATTTTTTCTTTAACTTGAATATAATTGGGTAAACTTTTGTTTCCATAAGCTGTAATTGTAATATGGGAATTAAACTCAATAGTTTTTTCAGTTATGGTATTTTCAAAACCGTCTAAAATTGTTAAAGCAATATTAACCGCAGCAATTCCCAATGCAATTCCAAGGATGGAAATACCTGCAATAAAGGACAGGAATTTCGAACTTTTCTTAGACTTCACATATTTACTTGCTATAAAGAAAGGTATTGACATCAGGCATCATTTATTTTAATTAACAAAGATAATTATTTTCGATAAAAATAGTTTCGAATGTTTGACATTATAGAAGTAAAATAATAGTTTTATAGTTCTCTTTGAAAATTATGTCTAAAACGGGGCGTAGCGTAGTCCGGTTAGCGCGCCTGCTTTGGGAGCAGGAGGTCGCAGGTTCGAATCCTGCCGCCCCGACAAATGAGTGTTCTTGCATATATTGTAAATTTTTGCTTGGTATGCGCCAGTAGCTCAATGGATAGAGCAACAGCCTTCTAAGCTGTAGGTTAGTGGTTCGAGTCCACTCTGGCGTACAACTTATATCTACATCGAATGTGGAAGATTATCGGTTGAAATTGTAAGTAAATGGTGGGCGTAGCTCAGTTGGTTAGAGCGTCTGGTTGTGGCCCAGAAGGTCATGGGTTCAAATCCCATCGTTCACCCAAAACAAAAATTTATTTAGGCCCCATCGTCTAATGGTTAGGACCTCGCCCTTTCACGGCGGTAATAGGGGTTCGAATCCCCTTGGGGTCACTAAAAAGGATTGTTACTTTGAATATTTTTCTTTCGTAACAGTCCTTTTTTATTTTTAAATTCATGGTTATATTTTTATGAACAATAATTTTTATAGCTTATGAAAAATTCTAATGAATACATAGAAATATTTGCAAAGCATGATACTTACCAAACATCAAGTAAATCCGTACATCCGCTTCCGAATGCTACCATTTCGTTTTACATGAAGCTATTGAGAATTATTCTTTATTCAAATAAATGGGCAAAAAAGGGAATTTATGACAGATATAAATGGGTGTATTCATCGGTAAATATTTTTAGAGCTTTGGAGAGGGTTGGAATTCAATTTGAAATGGAAGGGATGAGCAATTTAACGAAAACGGATAAACCGGCAATCTTAGTAGGAAACCATATGAGTACTTTAGAAACACTCATCTTACCCGGAATTGTTCAACCTGTTAGAAATATTGCTTTTATAATGAAAAGCGAACTATTGGATCTTCCGTTAATGGGAGCAATTACGGGAGCACGCCATCCGATAGTTGTCGGTAGAACAAACCCTAGAGAAGATTTTAAGATAGTTTTAAACGAAGGGGCAAAACGATTAAATGACGGATGGTCAATTGTCGTGTTCCCTCAGAAAACACGTTCACCAAAATTTGATGCACAATCATTTAATACTATTGGGATTAAACTTGCAAAAAGAAATAATGTACCGGTTATTCCTTTTGCATTAGTTACCGATGCTTGGGAAAATGGAAAAAAGATTAAGGATTTTGGTAAAATCAAAACTTCGAAAAAAGTGCACTTTGCGTTTGGCGAACCTTTAACAATTAGCGGAAGCGGGGCGGAAGAACACGGCAAGGTATTAGACTTTATAAAACAAAAAATTTTGGACTGGGGAAGAAAGGAGTTAATTGTTCAACAGTAGATGTCTTTCGTCAAGTTTTGTAAAATATTAGTCTAATCATATAAAAACATACTTTAGGTAGCATCTATAACAGCTTGTAAATAAAGAGGTTATAAATGGGAAAGTACCAAACCGTATTATATTTAGGAATTCTTATTGGGGAATTTCAAAATTGCTTTGTTTTATAGTAAGATAACTGGATTAAATAAAGTTATATATTAAATAAATATTCTAACATTAGGAAAAACAGATAGATAAGATATAATTTTTTCACTGCTGTCCAAAATAAATAAGTAATATTGGAATACAAATTAAATTGGACAGA
>CBEVZC010000139.1:0-7573 GCA_965554225.1 uncultured bacterium
TAATTTTCCTTAACTTTGTCGCACTTGGGGGTTGAATCTGCGACTTTAAAAGCATTGTAAATAAAGTTGCCAAATATAAAATAAATAATTACATTAAAGGTTATTATAACATATAAAAAAGATATTTGGTCATATTTTATGGAGTAAATTTTAACTTATGCCTTTATACATGGACATTCATACGGTAGATTCAGACGCTTTTACGGTTGAAGATGTTGTTAAAGCACACATGGAAGATTTGGCAATTCAGGCAAAATTTGGTGTTATACAAATAAAATATTGGGTAAATGTAAAAGCAAAAACTTTATTCTGCCTTATGGAAGGCCCAAATAAGGAAGCTTGTAATCAAGTTCACAAAGAATCGCATGGAAATACCGCATGCAATATTATTGAGGTATCCGATGATGAATACAACCTATATTTAGGTGCGGGAAAAAGTGTAAATGATTTGGCTTATACTCATAATGGGAAAATCGATACAGGTTATCGTACAATTCTTTTGATAAGCATTGTTGATTTGACAGGGAAATACGGACACTTTTTTAATGAGATTAAGCAATTAATTGAACAGCATAAAGGCGTTTCAATTATACAACCGGATGATGATATCATGGCATCTTTTGTTTTTGCTTCGAATGCAATTTTATGTGCACTTGCAATTAATAAAATTCTAAAACCGATTCAAGATAATCTTGAATTTGTAATTACTGTAGTCAGCGGAAAACCGGTTGACGAATTTGGAAGTGATTTGTTTGAAGAGACAAAGAAAAAAGCTCAATACTTATCTGCTATCGGATTGAAAAAAATTATGTTTATTGATACTGAGACCAAAGCGCTCTCGGAAAAAGAACCGATTTCGCCTAATGTGAGAGAAGAAGAATTTAAAACTATTAATAACGATGATTCCAAATTTTTGTTTCAACTCTTTGATGTATTAAATGAAAAACTTTACGAACCGGATTTTAAATGCGAAGAACTTTATTCATTATTAGGACTAAGTAAATCACAAGCTTACAGAAGAATTAAATCATTAACGAAAATAGCGCCAAATCGACTAATTCAAGAACTAAGACTTCGTAAATCACTGATAAACCTTAAGCGTAATAGCAAAACAATATCCGAAATAGCATTTGACCTTGGCTTTAACAGTCCTACATATTTCACAAGAACTTTCCGGAAAAGATTCGACATAACACCTACTTTATTTTCTAAGGCAATGAGAAACAGTAAATAAAAGTTACTTGTTGAATCAATTGTTACAGATTTTGAACCAAAAGTAATATTTGTTTGAATGAAAATGCCGTAAATTGGTTTCAAGGAATTTTTAGTGAAATTCCGAAACTTATTACAACGATCCTAAAAAACTTTACTTATTGATTCAATTAAAAAGGGGAAATAGATTATGAAGAATACAATTAAAGATTTAGCAAAAGATAAAATAGATTCGTTTGCATTACAGTTAAGAGGGAAAATAGTTATGCCTTCCGATGCAGACTATGACAATACACGTAAAGTGTATAACGGAATGATAAACAAACATCCGGGAATGATTGTGCAGTGTGTTGATGTTGCCGATGTTATTGCGTCCGTAAATTTCGGCAGGGAAAATAATTTATTAGTTGCTGTTAGAGGGGGCGGACATAACGGCGGCGGATTGGGATTGTGCGACGACGGAATGGTTATTGATTTATCCGGTATTAAGTTTGTTCGTGTAGATATTGCTAATAAAACCGTAAGAGTTGGAGGCGGTAATGTTTGGGGCGAGGTTGATCATGCGACCCATCCTTTCGGTCTGGCAGTACCGGCTGGAATAATTTCTACAACAGGTGTCGGAGGCTTAACTCTTGGCGGTGGAGTCGGTCATTTATCACGTAAATTCGGACTTACAATAGATAACTTGCTGGAAGCCGATATGGTTTTAGCTGACGGTAGTTTTGTTACGGTAAACGCGGAACAGAATACCGATTTATTCTGGGCAATTCGCGGCGGCGGCGGAAACTTTGGAATTGTTACATCCTTTAAGTTTCAAGCTCACGATGTAAAAACAGTTTTTGGCGGACCAACTTTATGGCCGATTGAAAAAACGGAAGAAATAATGGAATGGTATCATGAATTTATAAATAATGCACCTGATGAATTAAATGGATTTATTGCTACACTGGTTATTCCCGGAGCACCATTTCCTGAACATTTACACAACAAACAATTTTGTGGAATTGTATGGTGTTACGCCGGAGATATGAGCAAAGCAAAAGAAGCCTTTGAACCTGTGATGGCTATGAATCCATACTTTGAGCATGTTGGCGAAATGCCTTATCCTTCCGTGCAAACGTTATTTGACGGAATGATGCCTCCTGGATTGCAATGGTATTGGAGAGCGGACTTCTTTGATGTATTAGGACCGGAAATTAGAAAGGGATGTTTAAATTTTGGATCGAATATTCCAACTCCGCTTTCCCAAATGCATTTATATCCCATTAGCGGAGCGGCAAGCAGAGTTGGGAATGAAGAAACGCCCTGGGCTTACAGAGATGCAAAATACGCTGGTGTAATTGTTGGCGTTGACCCTGATCCGGCAAATGCTGATAAAATTACTCAATGGTGTAAAAATTATTTTGATGCGCTTCATCCGTATTCGTCTGGCGGAGCTTATTCTAATTTTATGATGGACGAAGGACAAGAACGGGTTAAAAAGAGTTACAAACATAATTACGAACGGTTGACTCAAATAAAAAGGAAATACGACCCGGATAATTTTTTCGAAGTGAATCAAAATATAAAACCTGCAAATTGACCGGTGTGTTTTATGAAAAATGCGTTTGGATTAGAAGTATACAAAATTAAACAAGAGCAAGTAATTCATTTAGGTGTGGATCAATCTATTGTTCCGGAGTATCACACTTTGCATGTTCTTAAGGTTATTAAATAAATTGGGATTTTTGGTAATCGTGATAAAAAAAATATTTAATTTGCTTAGTTTTGGTTTTAATTAAAAAAGAAAATAATATGAATAAAAAATATAAAGTGGCAGCAGCCCAACTCACCCCGGCATTTCTAAATAAAGAAAAAACAGTTCAAAAGGCTTGTGATGCAATTATTGAAGCGGGCGAAAAAGGTGCTAAGTTAATTGTCTTCCCTGAAGCTTTCATTCCGGGTTATCCCGACTGGGTTTGGCTTGTTCCAAATAGTAAAGGATCATTGTTAAACGCACTATACGTTAAACTTGTAGAAAATGCTGTTTCTATTCCTGATGAATCAACAGTTAAACTCTGCAAAGCTGCAAAGACAGCAGGCATAAATGTAGTAATCAGTATGCACGAAAAAAATTCGGAAACAAGCGGATCGAGTTTATTTAACAGTTTGTTGTTTATTAATAACGAAGGAAACATTATTGGTAAACATCGAAAGTTAATTCCTACCGGAGGTGAAAGACTCATTTGGGGACAAGGTAACGGCTCTACATTGCGTTCCTATGAAACTACGGCGGGAAAAATTGCCGGTCTCATTTGCTGGGAGAATTTTATGCCTCTGGCAAGAAATGCCATTTACGAGAGCGGAGCACAAATTCTTGCTTCGCCTACATGGGATAAAAGTTCCAATTGGTTACAGTCAATGCAGCATATTGCAAGAGAAGGTGGACTGTTTGTAATTAGTGTTTGTATGGCCCTTAGAATGAAAGACATTCCGGATGATTTGGAATTTAAAAGTTTATATCCGCCGGAAAAGGATTGGATTAATACCGGCAATAGCTGTATCATTGCACCGGACGGGAAGTTGTTGGCCGGACCGTTGGAAGCAGAAGAGAAAATGTTATATGCGGATATCGATCTTAATCAAGTGATTTCAGCCAAACGCATGTTTGATGTGGTCGGCCATTATTCGAGACCGGATGTTTTTAATTTTGAAGTAAAAAGGAAAGCAAAAAACTGAATTGAAGTATAACCGGATTATTTAACCGTATTTGGAAATACTCATTGAAAATTGTAAGATTGTTGCTCCGGCTTATAGTTGATATTTCCCCCCACTCTTGTTAATTTATTTTATAAATATGAATCAATATAAATAACAAAGTGGAACTCCGTATGCAGATAAATTATATTGAAAGTGTAATAAAGCAATTTAAATATTATAAATTGTTAGGAGATAAAACCTTCGGTCAATTAACAGATAAGGAACTCTTTTGGCAATACAATGCGGAAAGTAATTCAATTGCTATAATCGTAAATCATTTATGGGGAAACATGAAATCGCGCTGGACGGATTTTCTTAGCTCCGACGGCGAAAAAGAATGGCGCAACAGAGATTTGGAATTTGAAAATGTGATTCAATCCCGCCACGGACTTTTAGAAAAGTGGAATGACGGCTGGCAATGTTTGTTCGATGCATTGAATTCGATAAATGAAGAAAATTTTAATTCCGTAATTTATATCCGCAATCAAGGTCATACAATTATTGAAGCGATCAACCGGCAGTTTGCTCATTATGCTTACCATGTAGGACAAATAGTATTTCATGGCAAGATGATTAAAGGAAGCGCATGGGAAAGTCTTTCGATACCGAAAGGCAAATCCACCGAATTCAACAAAGAAAAGTTTTCACAAGCGAAGAAGAAAAAACATTTTACGGATGATCTGTTGAGGAATGAATAAAATGAAATATAAAATTTTAATACTACTTTACGTAACTAATATAATTTTAATTTATGTTTCCGGAACGGAAAAAGGCAGAGCGGCTTTTATTACGGTGCCTTTGGCAATTTTATTGAATATTTCGTTTAGTGTTTACGGCTTTTATAAGAAAAATAGTAAAATAGGTGTTACAGCACTTTTGCTTGTTTTTATAACACCGGTTTTAATTTTTGTTGTGTTCATTAATGTTTTTCCTTTTTTAACAAGATAAAATTCAATTAAATATTAGGTATTAAAATGAAAAAAGTAATATTCGCTATTATTTCGGTTCTAATTTTGACGGGACTGATTCTTACTTCATGTAATGATAACAAGGCAGATGGACAAAAAAACAAACCCGTTGCAAAAAAGCAGAATACTATGATGCATAATATGCAATCCGTAAAAGATACTCGTATCTCACTTAATGTTCCGCCTCAAATGGCGCAGCATCAATTGATGAATATGAGAAATCATGTAAAAGCGGTTCATTCAATTTTAGATTATTTATCGAAAGATGAATTTGAAAAAGCATCTGAAGTAGCGTCGTCTAAATTAGGTTTGACTAAAGAAATGAAAATGATGTGTTCGGCATTCGGTAATAAAGATTTTGAAAAAATGGGTATGGAATTTCATAAAAGTGCGGATAAAATGAGTGAAGTGTTCAAAACCAAAAATAAAAATAAATCACTCCAGGCTTTGGCAACAACAATGAGTTATTGCGTAAGCTGTCATGCAACTTTCAAACAATAATTTCATAATAATTAAACGGTTGCTTATGATTTTCAGGTATGCAAGACATACAAATAATTTAAAGTCTTTAATTAAATTTTATTGTGATATTTTGAATTTTGAAGTTTTGGGTTCGTTTGAAAATCATAATAGTTACAACGGCGTTTCCCTTGGCAAGCCTGATTCGGATTGGCATCTGGAATTTACCGAATCAAATGAAAAAGCAAAACACTTATTTGATGAAGATGATATTTTGGTTTTTTATCCTAAAGATAAAAGTGAATACGACAAAATAATTGAAAGTATAGACCGGTTTGAAATCAAGAAAGTTGAACCTGTAAACCCGTATTGGGAAAAGAATGGAATTATGATTGAGGATCCCGATGAGTACAAAATTGTAATTAGTAATTTGAAAATTAATATTGAAAAAGACAACCGGTAAAAACTTAGATGTACTAAAAAATAAGCAGTTACTATCGTTTTGGTTTAGTAAAATAATAATCCCCGTTACTCATTTTTATTATTAATTCTTTTCCCGTTAGTTTTAGGATAGGGAAATTGCCGTTGAAAGATCTTTTTAGCGGACTGTAAAATGTTATGGTTTTCCCGGCTTCTTTGTAGTTCCAGGTCCCGTAGAATTGGTCGTCGGCTTTAGTATTCCCTGCTATTATAACATCGTTATCATTTTCAAAAATCATTATCTGTCCTACTTTGTGTGTTTGTCCGTTGGCAATAACTTTTTCAAGTCTCCAAGTTCCGGCAACGGGAGAAGATTGAGCAAAAATATTTCCGTAAATAGCTATTATAAATATTAGTAATATCTTTTTCATTTTTAAAGTTCCAAAATTTTCGAATCATTTAAGAATTTAAGCATTTCATCTTGTGAATATTTCCCGTCGGCTTCAATGGTAACATTGTACTTTCCGTTTAAATTAAATGTTAACAGAGACCTTGTGTAATCCGGCTCACCGTCTTCTTTTTTAATATAAACAAGAAAAAGGGTTTTACGCCCCGCGTTTGAAAACTCGTCATAGTTTATTAATGTATATGCGGCAAAGGGTTCTTTCTTTGAGTGTTCTTCTTTAATCTCTGTTAAATCCCTCAAATATCCTAAAGAAAAATCCAATGATTTATCTGCCTCAACCGTATCGCCGGAAGTGTCTGCATATTTATATTCTCCTATTGGGACGCTTATACTTACGGAAGATCCTCCTGAACTTTTCATCAAGTCACTTGTGCCGAACTGCTTGGAAGCATAAGATTTTACCAAGTTATAAAATTTATCTACATTAATGGTTTTTTTAACGTTAAATCCTATTGCCTGTATTTTGGTTTTTATAGAATTAAATTCTTCGGGTGAAAAGACTTTATCATCTAATTTATTACCAAGTTCATCGTAAGTTTCAACATATTGATATAGAAAATTTTGGGGTAAATCTACGAATAATTTCGGATCAACTTTAGCGTTTGGAATAATATTCTCAAGAGTCTCAATATATTTTGAACCTAAAATCTGCAGTTCGGGAAATAATCTCTTTTCGCTTTTATAAACTATGTAATCTTTATCAATCCAATATTTGGCTTTATCTTTAACAAGAGAACGAATTTCTTGTATGTAAATTGTGCAAGGCGTACCGTTTATATTTTCCGCCTTTTCTGTTTTTACAAAACCCGAACCGGAAAAGATTGAATCGTTTGCTTCTTGAAGACTTTTGGCATTTTGGGAAAAATAATTAGCTTGGTTTACCAATACTTCAACGCGATATTTTTGGGGGAAGATTAAATATTTTAAATTTCCTATTGAAAGCTCTTTAATTGAAAAAGGAATTATCGGGTTCTTTCCCGGTTGACGTTTTTCATATTTCCCATTCCAAACGGAGAGAATTTTATTCCCGTAATCATCAATATATACTGTTTTTGTTCCCGAGTAATCTCCGGATAGTTGATATGTTAAAATAGCAGATTTAAACTGATAGCGCTTAACTACCTTGTGTTGAGCTATAATATTAGCTGAAAATAAAACTATAATTAAGAACGGTAATATTTTTTTCATATTAATTTATACTCTAAAGAATAAAAAATTGGAAGTAAATATAGCATAAAAGTGATTAAAAAACCTTTTGTGAGAAAAGGTAACGTGATTTGAAACAATAGAATTTACAAATGAATTGAGT
>CBEVZC010000140.1:0-7543 GCA_965554225.1 uncultured bacterium
ATAATTTAATTAAAAATTTATCTAAACAAAAAACAATTGTATACCCAATTTGAACTAGGTATTAATATTGAACAGAATTTATGAAACATCAACAAAATGTAACATTATAAATGACAAACTAGCAAAATACAGTTACATAAAAATTGTAATTTTCTTTACACTTAGATACCAATTCCCTGACTAGATTGTTAAAATAATTAATTTGATTAAGCAGAATTATTTTTTTTAATGAATTAGAGCTTTTTAGCAAAAAATTTCAATTGCTTTATTTAATTTTCCCCTTTCAGTTATCCCTATATGATCCCGAGGCAGATGAATAATTCATCTGCCTTTTTTAATTTAAACCATTTTATTATATTAACAGTCGTTCATAATATGTTTTACATAAAACCGTCATCACTTGTTTAAGACACACAAAGGGATGATTGCAAAATCTGTCGGCAGTTTGTAGTAAAAATCATTAACCCCAACTTTTAAGTCGGGGATTAGTAAAAAAGAACATCGGTTTTGGCGTGATTTTAGAGAAAAATCATGACAAAACCAAACAACGGACATAGCGGGGGAAATGTAAACAGATGAAAAAAGCGCATAAAACAAAAGAATTAATTCTGGAAGTATCATCCAGGCTTTTCTCAGAGTCGGGTTTTGAAGGGACATCCATAAGAAATATAGCTAAGAAAGTTGGTGTGCGTGAAAGCGCCATATATAATCACTTTGAGTCCAAACAATCAATTTTTCTGGAACTGATAAATAGTTTGAAACCTGAGTCAATTTCGAAAGAAATTTTAACCGATGAATTAATTGACCAATTAAACAGACCCGAGAAATTTCTTGTTAACTTTGCACAAAATATATATAGATTTTGGCAATCGAAAAATGAACGTTTGTTCATTAAATTGCTTTTAAAAGAACAGCCTATTGAACTTGGCGGAATTCAGTTTTCAGTGAAAAATTACGTTGAAGAATACATAAAAATAATCAAACTAATTTTTAATGAACTTATGAAACACAAATTTATAAAAAGAGGAAACAGCGGGATTTATGCCAACTTATTCTTTGCCCCTATTTTCTTATTAAGAATAACAAATCTTGAAGCACAGAATCAAAATGATATCTATTCTTCTATAAAAGAACATGTAAAATATTTTTGGGAAACAATACAGCCAAAATAGAATGATAAATTTTCCTTCTCAAATTGATATACAAAATGCTGAAAAAAGAATTTCAGGTTTCATTCATCGCACTCCTGTTTTAACATCAACTTTAATCAACGGAATAGTATCGTCAAATCTTTTCTTTAAATGCGAAAACTTTCAAAAAGTAGGAGCTTTTAAATTCAGAGGAGCCATTAATACTGTTTTTTCGCTTAGCAAAGAGGAACTAAAATCCGGCGTTGCAACTCATTCGTCTGGAAATCATGCAGCGGCTTTAGCTTTAGCCGCTAAAATGAGAAATGCAAAAGCTTATATAGTTATGCCTAAAACTGCCCCCACTATAAAAATTAAAGCAGTTAAAGGCTATGGTGCGGAAATAATATTCTGTGAACCTACATTAACAGCACGTGAAACAACGCTAAAAGAAGTTGTGAATAAAACAGGCGCTATTTTCGTTCATCCATATAACGATTTACGAGTTATTACAGGTCAGGCAACAGCTGCAAAAGAATTGCTGGAAGATACGCCTAATTTGGACTATGTTATTGCTCCAGTTGGCGGAGGCGGACTTTTAAGCGGAACGGCTCTTTCGATTCATTATTTTTCTAATGACACAACAGTAATTGGAGCAGAGCCAAAAGGAGCAGATGATGCATTTCGTTCTTTTAATGCAAATAAAATCATCCCGTCCATTAATCCTAAAACAATTGCCGACGGACTTTTAACATCGTTGGGTGATAAAACTTTTCCGATTATCAAAAAATATGTTTCTGAAATTATAACAGTTGAGGAAGATTCAATTATTGAAGCAATGCGAATGATTTGGGAAAGGATGAAAATAATTATTGAACCTTCTTCTGCAGTTCCTTTGGCTTCGGTTTTGGAGAATAAAAACAAATTCGCAAATAAAAATATCGGGATAATACTTTCCGGAGGCAATGTTGATTTAGAGAACTTGCCCTGGAATTAAGTTTATTATTACTTCCTTCTGAATTTTAAACAACTCATTAATTTCTTCATTTGTCAGAGGATTTACATAATTCAGTATGCATTCATAATAGCTGTTGTCTTCTTCAAATACTGCACATCTAAAAATTCGTTCATCGTTAAGCATTATTTTATAAAATGAAACTTTTTTTGAGTTCAATTCATTTTCTGTTTCGGTTATGAATTTTTTAAAATCTTTTCCAAGAGACGTTTTAATATATGTTTTGCTGTACGATACTGCAGATTCAATATTTGAAGATGATGAATTATGAATTACTATAGGAATAAATTTAATGGAAGCTGAATAATCATCTTTCACTAACCAGAGGTCAATTAGCTTTTTATCATTATCTCTAGCTTTAAACCAGCCGGCGGGAATTTCAACTTTAAGCTTACCAGATTCCGATAGAGCATAATTATGTTTATCCGACGATTGTGAATTCTTAACGGAATATCGCTGAGTTGAACAGGCAACTATTAAAATAGAAAATAAATACAGAAGAAGTGATTTAGCTATTTGTTTCATAGGAATAAGAAATAACCGGAATAGTCATTAACTAGAACTTCAATAAGATTGTTGTTAAAATATATTTAAACTAATATAAATAGTAAAACCTATTCATGGTTTTAGCGAATTAGGAAATTCGCTTTTCATTTTGATTTTGGACTTAAATTTCAATTATTTAAATATGATTTTTAATTCCCTCTTAGAAACTTCGGTTCTTCTAAAGTTAACATTAGTGAAATTCTATGGGTATCGGGCAGTCTGTCCTGTTCGCTTCTGTTGAATCTGGCAAATGAATAATCAATGTTTAATTTAGGCAGTTTTACGCCGGCACCAATAGTAAACTGTTTAACGTCGTTATAACCACCGCGAATCGAGAATAAATTTTTAAAATTATATTCCAAACCGGCTCGCATATCAAAACTAACAGGACCTAAATTAAAATTGGAAGCAAATCTTCTATTTTCAAATCTGATATCAAAATCGAGAGCAGGTGTAACTTTACCACCCAAAATTTCAAGAACATACGCCGCACCAATTTTAGCGGTGGGAGAAATAAGCTCGTTTCTGCCGGTATTCCATGCAACTAACGTTGTGGTAATATCCATTAAATTTGCACCGAGAAATAAATTTTTTGCAGGCATATATAAACCGCCTATATCAAAACCGATTCCCGTTGCACCGAATTCCGCAATATCCCGACGAATAATCTTTACATTAGCTCCCCAATAAAATTTATCGGAATGGCGTTTTGCAAAAGTTAGATAAATAGCCCAATCAGTGTTATTAAATTCTTTTACTTTACTCGGATCAATCATCGAATTCGGGTTAGTAATATCATAAATTACATTCCCGCTAACTCTATCAATCAACGCTTCTCTTGTATCGGGTATACCATCAACGCTTAATCTTATTACACTCAATCCGAAGCTCATATCTTTTCCGTAAGGGATGGCAACAGCTGCATAATTGTAGTTAACCAAGTTGCCGAAATGTTCTTCGTGCATAAGTGAGATTTGCGGGTAGTTCATTTGAGCCAATCCGGCAGGATTCCAGTAACCCGCAGTTACATCCGAGGCAACTGCAACGCTTGCTCCACCCATTCCCAAAGCACGTCCGCCTACACCGAGTGTTAGAAACTCTCCGGCATACTTTGCAACCGTTTGAGCATTTTGGTAAGAAGCAAAAAATAAAAATAAAATTAATATGTAACTTATCTTCTTAAGCATATAGATTCCTTATTTACACTAATCTTATTAAACATTATCGGAAATTGTAGAAAAATGTTTTGAAAATCAAGGGCATTTAACCATCTACACGTTAAACCCGCAGCGTCTGTATATATTATAGTATGACTTTTAGGAGAAATTTGTTCACATATTTTTTGCGTCAACTTACCCCGAATATATTCTTATTTTTCTTCAATACCATCAATTAATTTTTGTACTTTTTCTTTTAATGCAGGTAAATCTTTCTTTGACTGCTTCCCAAATTACTTGTGTATTTACACCGAATAAACATGGATTAATATATCTCTCATTCCACTAATTCCACGCCAAGGAATTTCCTTTGATTGGTTTCGAACTTCACTTGGTATTTTCTTACTGGCTTCTCCTATTATCTCTATTGCTCTAATTAAGGCATATTGTGTCTTTTCATCTTTATTGAAACTCATCATAAGTCATATTCTTTATAAATATTTTGACGCAATTTACGAAGCTTGGGTAATATTTCCTGCAAATCTTTTCTCATATTCAAAGATGATAAATTTTATGCATTAAACCAATTATAATATTTATCCAAAAGTTTATTACTATTTATTTTGATTTAGCTTGGTTGGCAACCGAATTAATTGCCTTAGCAATTTCTTCTTGGTCGCCCAAATAATAATGTTTAATCGGTTTTAAGTGTTCGTCCAATTCGTATACTAAAGGAACACCCGTCGGAATATTTAATTTTACAATTGCTTCTTCACTCATATCATCTAAATATTTTACAAGAGCACGCAAACTATTGCCATGCGCAACTATCAAAACTTTTTTCCCGTCTTTAATTGACGGCACAATTGTATCAAGCCAATATGGAATAAATCTATCGACCGTTAATTTTAAACTTTCAGTTAAAGGGATTTCTTCCTTTTTAAGACTTGCATAACGCGGATCTTTTCCGGGATATCTTTCGTCGTTTTCATCGAGCGCCGGCGGCGGGACATCATAACTTCTTCTCCAAAGCATGACTTGCTCATCACCGTATTTTTTAGCCGTTTCTGCTTTATTTAATCCTTGTAATGCACCGTAATGTCTTTCGTTAAGCCTCCAATTTTTAATAACCGGCAGCCACATAATATCCATTTCATCCAAAACAATATTTAAGGTTCTAATTGCTCTTTTAAGAACGGATGTATAAGCAATATCGAATTTATAATTTCCATCTTTAAGAAGCTTTCCGGATTCAAGCGCTTCCTCCCTTCCTTTTTCAGTTAAATCAACGTCTGTCCAGCCGGTGAAAAGATTTAGTTTGTTCCACTCACTTTCTCCGTGCCGAAGTAAAACTAATTTGTACATTTTTTTCTCCAATTTATTTTTATTAAATATTCTTCAAAATTTTATATAACATCTAAAATTAAGGAAAAAATGTGAAACAATATTAAGCAAATAGAAACATAATTTATAAAAACAAATCTTTGTAATTTATTTTTCGATGAGTTTCCAAATAAATTTAAGCTTTCAAATTTATACGAAATGATATATCTTTATGAATAAATTACTGAGCTACAAAAATGAACGAATTGATATACCACTTTTTTTCCGATGACGAATTTCTCAGAATTTCAAATCAAATTAAAGATACAGAAAAGATTACATCGGGAGAAATTAGGGTAAGTATTAAAGAAAGTCTTTCATGTTTCAAAAACAAAAAGGACATTAGAGAATTAGCCGAGAAAGAATTCTATAGATTAAACATGGATAAAACACGCGACAAAACGGGTATTCTAATTTTTATCGTTCTAAATGAAAGAAAGTTCTACATACTTGGCGATAAAGGAATAAACGAAAAAATTTCTCAAGATGTTTGGGATTCGGTTAGAGATAAAATTCAAAGAGAATTTAGGAACGGACATTTTTCGGAAGGAATTATTTTAGGTATTTCACTTATCGGAAAAATATTGAGCGAACACTTTCCAATTAAGCCTGATGATACAAACGAGCTATCCAACAAAGTGGTTTTCTAATTTAACAGATAAAGGTAATTGGGTATTTTAATTTTTATACCGGTATTGTTTCCCTCAATATCTGCTTCTTGGTCGCCAACGCACGCAATAATATTAAATCCTTTTTCAGTCAACGCCTTGCGGTGGTTTTGCTTAAATTTAAAAATTGAAATGTTAAATTCGTTTTTATTTCTGCAAATTAGAGCACTAAATTTTTTAAAACCGGCTTTTACCAAATTAAGATGCGTTGCACTGCACTGCTCTTTTGTTCTACCGGTTAGAAAAACAATTTTAATTTGCTTGCTAATCAAATAATCATAAAATTTTTTAACCGGTTTTATTGGTTTTGCTTTGGACTTCAGGACCCATTCATTCCAGCTATTCCATGTATAACCGAATCCTAATTCTTTTGAATATTCATAACCCGACAAAACTGTTGCATCAATATCAAAAACAACAGTAGGATTTGAAGGTAATTTTAACTTTTCGATTTTCCGTTCAGTATCTTGGACAACTTTTTCGACATCAGCATTATACATTCCGGATTCGTAATAATTTTGAACTTTTTTCTTCGCATCCGTCAAGTTCTCTAAACCGAAAGAACAACCAATTAAGAAAGAAGACAAAACAAATGAAATAAGATATATTTTAAACTTTGATTTATTCAATATTGCTCGTTTTCAAATATTTAAAAAACCCTCAAGAACTTATAAAACTCCTGAGGGCATAAATTTATAACAAAAAATAATTATAAAATTATTTTTCCTGCATAAAAGGATAAGTCCAATCTTTAGGAGGATTAAATGTTTCCTTCATAGTTCTTGTCGACATCCACCTTAAGAGATTCATTGCGCTGCCGGCTTTATCATTTGTTCCCGAAGCCCTTCCGCCACCGAACGGCTGCTGACCCACTACTGCCGCAGTTGGTTTATCGTTAATATAAAAATTACCGGCTGCATTACGTAATTCATTGCTCATGTAAATAAGTGCATTTCTATCTTTAGACCAAATTGCACCGGTTAAAGCATAAGGAGAAGTTTCATTGCACAATTTAACTGTCTCTTCAAATTTATCATCGTCATAAACAAAAATTGTTAATACCGGTCCAAATATTTCTTCCTGCATTGATTTAAATTTAGGATTTGTAGTTACTATAGTTGTCGGTTCAATAAAATAACCTTTTGAGTCATCATAATTTCCGCCTGTTATAATTTCAGCTTCATCAGATTTCTGAGCAAAATCTATGTAACTTTTGATATTATCAAACGCAGCTTGGTCAATAACAGCAGACATAAAATTTGTGAAATCTTCAACATCGCCCATTTTTATTTTTGACACTTCGGCTACATACTTTTCTTTGAACTCATCCCATCTTGATTTCGGGATGTACATTCTGGAAGCAGCGGAACATTTTTGTCCTTGATATTCAAAAGCTCCTCTAATAGCAGCTGTTACAAGAGCATCTACATCAGCTTTATTATGCGCAAAAATGAAATCCTTTCCGCCCGTTTCTCCAACAATTCTTGGATAAGCTTTATAATTCATAATATTATTTCCGATAGTTTTCCACATATTTTGGAAAGTAGCTGTTGAACCGGTAAAGTGAATACCGGCGAGGTGTTCATTCATCATTGCAGGCTGACCTACACTTCCTCCCGACCCGGGGACAAAATTAATTACTCCGTC
>CBEVZC010000141.1:0-7503 GCA_965554225.1 uncultured bacterium
TGGTATTATTAAAAAATGGATTTCATTTAATAATAAAAAATTTATATTTTTAATTATATAAGATAATTTATTCTTTATTAGTTCTCTTCTTTTCCCGGTAGTTAGCTTTAAGGTATAAAATCAATTTAACTGTAAATGAATTTATTAGGTTAAAGTTTCATAGTTAGTAATTAGCCGGACATAAGATACTTTAGTAAACTGTTTTTTATGAAAAATACATCATTGAATAAAATAAAAGTAAGAGCGTCTATATTTATTTTCTGTTTCTGCTTCTTTTTGTACGGCTTTGCAGCAGCTCAACCCAAAACTTTGGATAGCTTAATATTTGTCTTAAAGAATAAAAGTAATATCGAGCGGGTAAATGTCTTAAACGCAATTGCAAAAAGCAGCATATACGGCAGTCATAAAGAGGTTATTCGTTATGCCGAAGAAGCATTGGTCCTTGCTAAACAATTGCAATTTAAAGAAGGCGAAGCCGACGCACTATATAATCTAAGTTATGGTTATTATTTAAAAAATAAAATTGATTCGTCATTTCTATTTGTTAAACATGCAAAAAACCTTTTTACCGGAATGAATAATAAAAATGGTATTGCTAAGTCATTCAATATATTGGGACTTATTTACTTAAAGAAAGGTGATACCAGAAGGGCTCTCCAAAATATTAATAAAGCCATATCTATTTGTGATGAAATAAATGACTTTGTAGAAGAATCAAAATCTTTAAACTATTTGGGATTAGTTTATTGGAAACTTGCCGAATATGCTAATGCACTGGAAAACTTTTTAGAATCCTTGGAGTTGAAGGAAAAAGTAAGTAACGACAATGAGATAGTGCTTACTCTGAATAATATCAGCAATATATACTTCGAGTTGAAAAATTATAATATATCAATTAAATATGCGGGAAAAGCCTTAACACTTGCAAGAGAATTATCGGATAATTACTCAATTGGCAGAGCTCTTAACAACTTAGGTGCCGCTTATTATGAACTTCATAAATATAGTTTAGCATTAAATTATTTGAATGAATCTCTGGATGTAAAAAAGAAAGCAAATGATGTTAAAGGAATTGGTTATACATTAAGCGATATTGGAGATTGCTATTTTGCAAAGCAAAATTACAGGAATGCCTTAAAATATTATAATAGGTCTTACGATATCCGGAAAAATATTCAAGACCTTTTTGGTCAGGCCTCAATTCTTATTAAAAAGGGAAGAGCTTCTTTAGAATTAAAATTATTGAGAAGTGCTTTTGATGAGACAAATAAAGGGCTGATAATTGCAAAAAAAATCTCTGCTTCTAAACTGATTGATGATGCCTATCTTAATTTATCGGAGTATTATGGATTTAAGAATGATTTCAAAAATTCATTAAGATATTATAAACTATTTACTAAAGAAAAAGACAAAATTTATACTGTTGAGGCTAATAACAAAATAGCCGAAATGCAGGTAAAATATTCAACCGAAAAAAAAATTAAAGAAAACGAGTTACTTAAAAAAAATAACAGAATCAAGACTTTATCACTTGAGCGTCAATCTAACATAATTAAATTTGTAGTAGTTCTTGCCTTGTTAACATTCCTTTTGGCATTTGTTGTTTACGGACGTTTCAGAAGTAAGAAAAAAGCCAACAGACTACTACTTGAAAAAAGTGTGGAAATTGAATTAGCTAATAAAAAATTAGAAGAGAAAAATAAACAAATTCTTAAACAGCAAGCAAAGTTAGCAGATACTCTTAATGAATTAAAAAATGAAGTAAAAGAAAGAAAAAAATATGCTTTGGACTTGATTAAAGCGAAAGAAAAAGCTGAAGCAGCAAATAAATTAAAATCTGAATTTCTTGCAGGGGTTTCCCATGAAATCAGAACTCCCATAAACACGGTATTAAGCTATGCTTCTTTGCTAAAAGAAGAACTTAAACTGGAAGGATTTTCAAAATTTGCTTCATACTTTAACGCTATTGAAAATGGTAGTAATCGTTTAATACGAACCATAGATTCCATATTAAATATGTCACAATTTCAATCGGGTGAATTTGAAGTATTTAAAGACAATTTGGATATTCTTGAAAAAGTGGTTTATCCTTTGCACGAGGAGATGAATACGAGGGCAGAGAATAAAGGAATTGAACTTTTAATAAAGGAACTAACAAATAAAACAACTGTATGGGGAGATCAATATACTTTAATTCAATTGTTCTCTAATTTGATTGATAATGCAATAAAATATACAGAAAAAGGTAAAATTGAAATAATAATAAGTGATAAAGACAAGCAATATATTTCAGTCGTTGTGAAAGATACCGGTATTGGTATTTCGCCTGAATTTATTCCCAACATTTTTGAACCGTTTAATCAAGAAGAAATGGGTTATAGCAGAAGTTTTGATGGAAACGGACTTGGTTTAGCTTTGGTGAAAAAATATGTAGAAGTTAACAAAGGCACAATTGAAGTTGTTAGTGAAAAAGGAAAAGGGACAGAGTTTATAGTTATTCTGCCGCGAATAAAAATAAACTAAACTTAATAAATCATTTCTATAATTTTCTCTTTGCAAACCACACAATATTTAGTTTATTTAAAAACTTACCATAATTAAAACTAGACCAATTTCTTATGGAAATTAGGAACTTCAGGATTCAAATTTACAAGGATTAGTATAGTTATTTACTCAATTTATTTAAAAAAATACTTTTTTCATTGTAAAAAACGGATAATCCCTCCAATTATATCAATATCTTTATATTAAATCTTAAAACAAAATATCCGATAATAAATTCGCTATGCTGAATTTTATCCCAAGGAAGGATATGGTTAATAAAATAATTTATCTTCTGTTTTGTTTTGTATTGATATTTCCCTTAACAATATATTCACAGACAGAGCAGGATTCTATTGCCACTTCAATTGATTCTTTATTAAATCAAGAAGTTGATCAGCCGAAATACCTTAATTCGGCTTCAAAGTATTATCAATCCGAGCAGGAAGCTCCGTCATCAATTAATATTATCACTTCAAAGGAGATTGAAGAATACGGATATCATTCTCTATCGGAATTACTGAACGACCAGAAGGGTATGTATATAACTAATGATAGAACCAATGAATATCTTGGTGTTCGCGGATTCAGCCGGTTTTCGGATAACAATAATAGAATTTTAGTATTAATTGACGGGCATCGGATGAATGGCTATCAAATTGATGGCGCTCCAATCGGTAATTCCGTTGGATTTAGTCTAAGTAATTTTCAAAGAGTAGAAATAGTTCGAGGACCAAGCTCGGCTTTATATGGGACTAATGCATTGTTTACGGTAATAAACCTGGTGTCAAAAGTTCCTCAATTATCTAGTTCTTCAATTATCACAAGTTATGGCTCGTTTAATAGAAGAGAAATAGGTGTAAATGTAGGGAAAAGATTCAATAATGATTTTAATATTTCTTTATTAGGTAATTACTACAAATCAAAGGGAGCAAATTATTATTATTCCGAATTTGATAAACCCAAGACTAACAACGGATTGTCAATAGATAAAGACGGGGATGATTATTACGGGGTTTTAACATCTATTAATTATAAAACTTTAGATTTTAAAAGTTTATATACATATCGTAAAAAATTTATTCCTACGGCTTCTTACAATACGGATTTTACAAGACAGCAATTTATTGGGAGCAGTAAATTTTGGGCAGAATTAAATTGGAAATATGATTTGTCTTACGACAAAAAGTTCGCAATAAAGTTATCTTACGATTTTAATAATTATTACGCCGAGTTCCCATTTTTTTTTGGCGACCTCATTGTAAATGGTTTATCAAAAACTCTTGGCGTTAATGGAGAATACATTTGGGATTTACTTCCTAATAACAGATTAATCTTGGGAGCTGAGTATAAAAAAAGTGTTGAATCTGACTATAAGTATGGTACAAAAACATACGATTTGGTGAATGCAGAATGGCCTTACGAAATTTTCTCGGTTTATTTGCAAAACGAATATCAGTTTAATCAGAACTTATCAATTTATTTTGGCTTTAGATGGGATAATTACATCAATGATGATAATTATTTTAGTCCCAGAGCTGCTATGGTATACTCCTTAAATTCAGAAAATATTTTTAAACTTATTTATGGAAACAGTTTTAGAGCGCCAAATATTGTTGAGAAAAACCTTGAAGAAAAGACGATTGTCGGGTATAAGAAAAATCTAAACTTAAATTCAGAAAACATAAATACCTTAGAGCTAATTTGGGAACATGAATATACAAAGACCTTTTCGTCTATTCTTTCACTCTATCATTATAAGCTTAATAATATAATTGAACAGATTAAAGATCCAACCGATGGCTTAATACAATATAGAAATTTTAGCGGAGCAAAAACCGATGGAATTGAATTTGAATTAAATGGAAAATTTGATTTTGGTCTTAGAGGTTATTTAAGATATTCATACCAAAGAGCACGAGATAATAGCCAAAAGGAATTGACAAATTCACCTGAAAATTTATTAAAAATAGGATTTAGAAAAGATTTATTTAAGAAACTAAACTTTGCGTTGGAATTCAGATATGAATCACCACGTTTGGCAATTGATCTTAAAGAAACCGAACCAATATATTTACTTGATGCAAATTTTACTACTAAACCGATTTTTAATCATTGTGTAATTTCTTTAAAAATAAACAATATTTTAAACCGCCCATTAAGTTATCCGGGCGGAAATGAAACTGTTCAAAGACTTATTAAACAACCGGGCAGAAATTTGCTTTTGACATTAAAATATGAATTTTGATTGATCGGTAAAACTATAACATGCTTAAGATAAAAAATATAAAAAAATATCTTGTTTTTATGCTGCTAATACTTGCAGCTAACGATGTTTTTTGCCAAAAAATAAATGTACCAGTTGATATTCAATTAGAATTGTTGCCTAAAATACTTACGCTCGATAAAAATTTTTCAAAATTAACTGAGAAACAAGATATCCATATTGGAATTATTTTTAGCAGTCTTGTTAAAAGCTCATCCGTTGTAAAAAATGAAATAATGAAATATGTATCTAATAAAAAAATAACGGTAGGGCATAAACAATTAAAATTTATCCCTATTGATATATCACTATTGCAAGATCTTCAAAAGCAATTTTACAAATACGATTTGGAATCAATCTATATAACGCCATTAAGGGCTTATAATATTGAAACAATCTCCAAAATATGCAAAAAAGAAAAAATAATTTCTTTTTCCAGTGTCTCTGATTATTTAAACAACAAAATTAGTGTTGGTTTCGATTTGGTTAACAGCAAAGTTAAAATAGCCATTAATATAAGTTCCGCTAAAGCAGAAGGAGCAAATTTTAGTTCTCATCTATTAAAAATTGCGGAAATCCGAGGTTGATGATGCACTTTCATGTTAATTCTATAAAGTTCAAATTAGTATCGTTGATAATAACCGTAATTGGGCTAATCGCAGTATTCGTTTACTTATATTTCCCGCGAAAATTTGAACAACAAGAAATGCGAGCAATCGGTAATAAAGTAGAAGCACTTGCTAATCTTTCTTCTCAAAGCATTAGCTCTGCAATTTATTTTGGTGATAAGGACGCTACTCAAGAAGAAATAGCGCCCTTGGTTAAAACACATAATATTAAATATGTAGTTATTCATGATGTAAACGGGAAACTATATTTTAAAAACAATTATAAGGAAGCGCTTGAAGAAAAATATGCAAGTAATAATAGAAATAATATTTCCACCGATAAAACTACTTTTAAAATCGCTCTCCCAATAAAATTTCGGAATAAAAATTTAGGTACTCTTTATGTCGGTTATTCGTTAACTGAATTATATGCAGAAATAGATTTAATGAAAAGACATATTGCAATTGTTAGTTTTGTGATTTTTCTCATAGGTATTTTTATAATTCTGGTAATTGAACGATTTATAACCAGACCGTTAGTAGACATGGTTAGAACTGCTCAACAGGTCGCGGGAGGAGATTTAACAATAAGAGCTGACATAAAAACAAATGATGAAGTAGGATTCCTTGCCCATTCTTTTAATGAAATGCTGGATGAAATTGAAAAATCTAATGAGGAGCTTGAAGTAATAAATAATGAGCTTGAAATTAGAGTTAGAGATAGAACAGCAGAACTGGCTGATGCTATAGAATCACTTCAAAAAGAAAATAAGGAAAGAAAACTTATTCAAAAGGCATTGAAAGCCAGTGAAGAAAGGTTTAGAGGTTTGTTCGAGAATGCTACAATAGGAATTTATCGTTCAACTCCTGATGGAAAAGTCCTTATGGCAAATCCTACATTAATTAAAATGCTGGGATATTCGTCGCTAAGAGAAATTCAAGAAATCGGTAATATTGCCGAGGGTTATTTAAATGCATCGGCAAGGAGCCGGTTTAAGAACCTTCTTGAAAAAAATGAAAAAATATTTGGATTTGAAGAAGCTTGGAAACGTCCTGACGGTTCCGTTATCTATATAAGAGAAAGTGCCAGATCAGTAAAAGACGAACAAGGAAATATAATTTATTATGAAGGTTCCGTTGAAGATATTACATCAAAGAAAATTATTGAAAAAGAATTAATTGAGGCAAAAGAAAAAGCCGAAGCATCATTAAAGCTAAAATCGGATTTCCTAGCTCAAATGTCGCATGAAATTAGAACGCCCGTAAATAGTATTTTAAGTTACACTTGTTTACTGAAAGATGAGTTGAATGGTACAATCCCGGAAGATTTGCAATTTAGTTTTGATATGATAAATAATGGAGGCAGAAGATTAATTAGAACAATTGATATGATACTAAATATGTCTGAACTGCAAACCGGAACTTTTGAAATTAAGAGAGAGGAGTTTAATTTAATTGAAGATATCCTTAATCCTTTAGTCGGAGAGTTCCAATCGGCAGTAAACAGCAAAAATTTAAATTTAATTGTCAATAAGAAACTTAATAGTAACGACCTTACAATTAATGCAGATGCTTATTCATTTACTCAAACTTTTGCCAATCTTATAGATAATGCGATTAAATATACAAATGAGGGAATTATTAATATAAATATATTGATAACAGAGAAAGGTGCTGTAGTTGAAGTTGAAGATTCTGGCATTGGTATATCCGACAATTTTATTAAGAGTTTATTTGATCCTTTTACACAAGAAGAGCAAGGATATACGCGGAAATTTGAAGGGAATGGTCTGGGCCTTGCTTTGGTAAAAAAGTATGTTGAGTTAAATGGATGCAGAATATTTGTTGAGAGTGAAAAAGAAAAAGGTACGAAATTTACTGTAGAAATACCGAGAAAACTAATAATTGAAACTCCTTCAAAAATTTATTCTATTCAAACTATTGGGAAAATAAATCACTAAGAAGAAACTGCTTGAAGTCTATTACAAACTCTAAGTTGCTCCAAATTAAACGGACCCTGATTTATTATATAATACGCAGATTCAACCCCCAAGTGCGACAAAGTTAAGGAAAATTATTGAAGAATAA
>CBEVZC010000142.1:0-7399 GCA_965554225.1 uncultured bacterium
GAGTTTGGAAGGCACCATAACATATGAATAAATTAATGAGTAGATTTGTAATTGAAGGACTGAAAAATATATTACTATTCCAAAATTCACAGAAACAATGAAATATATTATTTTTAACTTTTGTAAGTTTACTGACGATAATTGGAAGAAAAAAATAGATATATTTTATTAGCCTTGACTAGAGCGTATGTAATTGATATATTTTATTGAAACATTTGGTTCTATATATTGTTAGAATTAAAAATCAAAATAAAGGATAAGTAAAAATGGAAGGTAATTTTTCCGAAAGGGTACAAGAAGTAATTAGATTAAGTAGGGAAGAAGCCTTACGACTTGGTCACGATTATATTGGGACGGAACATCTACTTCTTGGAATTATTAGAGAAAACCACGGTGTTGCAATCAATATTCTGCATAACTTAGATGTTGATCTTGATAAATTGAAAAAGGTTATCGAAGATACTGTTCGGGCTTCCGGCGGTACAATGATGATAGGCAATATTCCGCTTACAAAACAAGCAGAAAAGGTACTTAAGATAACACAAATTGAATCTAAAATCTATAAATCTGAAGTAATTGGTACTGAGCATGTTTTGTTGTCAATTCTTCGTGATGAAGATAATATTGCTACTCAGATTTTACATCAATTTAATGTAACATACGAAAGTGCGCGTTCAGAATTAAGTAATATTCTTAGTAGTAAAAATCCCGGTAAAACTGATTTACCGCCAATTGTTAAAAAACCGGAAAAAGCTAAAACTCCTGTGCTAGATAACTTTGGAAGAGATTTAACAAAATATGCAATTGAAGATAAGCTTGATCCTGTTGTTGGTCGTGAGCAGGAAATAGAACGTGTTGCTCAAGTATTAAGTAGAAGAAAGAAAAACAATCCGGTCTTAATTGGTGAGCCCGGCGTTGGTAAAACTGCAATTGCAGAAGGTTTGGCGTTAAGAATAGTACAACGTAAAGTTCCTAGAATTCTTCAAGATAAGCGCGTAGTAACATTAGATTTAGCCGGACTTGTAGCAGGCACGAAATACAGAGGTCAATTTGAAGAGAGGATGAAAGCTTTAATGAACGAATTGGAAAAAGCGGATAACATAATTTTGTTTATTGACGAGCTTCATACAATAGTTGGCGCCGGCGGTGCTTCAGGTTCGCTCGATGCTTCCAATATGTTTAAACCTGCATTAGCAAGGGGTGATATTCAATGTATTGGCGCTACTACTTTAGATGAATATAGAAAATATATTGAAACTGACGGTGCTTTAGATAGAAGATTTCAGAAAGTTATGATTGAGCCGCCCTCTGTTAATGAAACCATTGAAATACTTAATTTTATAAAGTTTAAATATGAAGAACATCACCATGTAAAGTATTCCAACGATGCTATTGAAGCCGCTGTAAAGATGAGCGACAGATATATTACAGATAGATATTTACCAGATAAAGCAATTGATGTGCTCGATGAAGCAGGCTCAAGGGTTCATATGGGAAATTTTAAAGTATCTGACGAAATATTAGAATTAGAAGATAAAATTGAAAAAGTTAAACAAGAAAAAATTAAAGTTGTAAAACAGCAAGATTATGAACAAGCTGCCAGACTTAGAGATACCGAAAGAACTCTTCAATCGGAATTGGAAATAGCAAAAAACGAATGGGAAAGAAAAACTAAAGATGAAGTTTATGATGTAACAGAAGAAGATATTGCTACTGTTGTTTCAATGATGACAGGCATTCCATTAACCAGAGTTGTTCAAGCTGAAACCGAAAAGCTGATGAATATGGAAAATGCTCTTAAAGAGAAAATTGTAGGACAGGATGAAGCTGTCACCCAACTTACCAAGGCAATTAGAAGAACTAGAGCCGGACTAAAGCGTGCAACCAAACCAATTGGTAGTTTCATATTCTTAGGTCCGACCGGTGTAGGGAAAACTCAACTGGCAAAAGAGCTTGCTCAATACTTGTTTGATACGGAAGAAGCGCTTATAAGAATTGATATGAGTGAATATATGGAAAAATATGCTGTATCAAGGTTAGTCGGTGCACCTCCCGGATACGTGGGATATGAAGAAGGCGGGCAACTGACCGAAAGAGTAAGAAGAAAGCCATATTCGGTAGTATTGTTCGACGAAATAGAAAAGGCACACCCGGATGTTTTTAATTTACTCCTTCAAGTCCTTGATGACGGTGTTTTAACTGACAGTTTAGGAAGGAAAGTAGATTTTAAGAATACAATAATTATTATGACCTCTAACGTAGGAACTAAGCAAATTAGAGATACAGGCGCTTTTGGATTTGGCGGTGATGACTCACTTGATAAATATGAGAATCTTAAAAATACCGTTGAAGATGCAATGAAAAATCTTTTTAACCCTGAATTTTTAAATAGAGTTGACGAAACAATTGTATTTAGAAATCTTGATAAAGAAGACATTAAAAAAATTATTCATATTGAAATGAAAGAGTTGGTTGAGAATATTAAGAATAATAAAATGGAAATTGTTCTTGATGATTCTGCAACAGAATTTTTAGCCGATAAGGGTTTTGATGCGAAATTTGGAGCGAGACCTTTAAAAAGAGCCATTCAAAAATATATTGAAGATCCATTAGCTGAGGAATTACTTTTACAAAATTTTAAAGAAAAAGAAAAAATTACTGTTAAGCATAAGAAAAATAGCAATGAATTATACTTTATTTCCAAACCAATTGAAGAAGATGAAATAAAAGAAGATAAAACAGAACCGGACAACACTAAACCCGAAACAATTGAATAGGAATTTATGGAGCTGCTATCTGAACGTAACATAAAAGTTCAAATTAAAAAATTAAGCGGATGGAAGATTTCCGGCAGAAAGATTACAAAAACATATATTAAAAAAGACTTTTCTGCAGCTCTCGCATTTGTTGTACAAATTGGTATCGAATCGGAAAAACTGGATCATCATCCTGATCTTTTTCTGCACTCATGGAACAAAGTAAAAGTTTCTCTTTCTACACATAGCGAAGGAGGAATAACTATGAAAGATATTGAATTAGCCAAATTAGTAGAAGAAATATAGTAGGAACATTTTATGGATAGAGAAATATTAAATGTATTTTTAAAAGCAGATGCCCTTTTAGAAGGGCATTTTTTGTTGACTTCCGGTAAACACAGCAATCAATATTTTCAATGTGCAAAAGTTTTACAATATCCCGAATATGCGGAATCGCTTTGTAAAATAATTTCCAAATATTTTAATTCATTTGAGATCGATACAGTAATTGCGCCTGCTATAGGCGGTATTGTAGTTGGACAAGAAGTTGCTCGTCTCTTAAATAAGAAATCGATATTTGCAGAAAGGGTAAACGGCAAACTTACATTGCGCAGAGGGTTTGAAATATCTGCTGGTGAAAAGGTTTTGGTCTGCGAAGATGTTGTTACTACAGGCGGTTCTGTACTTGAAGTAATAGACATAGTTAGGCAAAACGGCGGCGAAGTTGTCGGTGTTGGAATGATAGTAGACCGCAGCAATGGGAAAGTCAAATTCGGAGTACCGCAAATAAGTACATTGCAAATGGAAGTTGTTGCCTACGAACCGGATAAATGTCCGCTTTGCAAAGAGGGAATTCCGGCAGTTAAACCTGGTTCCAGAAAAATTTCATAATTAACCAATTAATATATCTCACTTTAATAAGTGAAAAAATATTTTACGAAAAATCAATTTCTTTCTTCTTATATTTCCACAATAATTTTATTATTCATTTTCATTTATTAAGTTTCAAATAACAAGTATCCAAAAACAAGGACATGGAACAAAAGAAACTATTTAGAACAGTAGAAACCATCGCTTCAAAAAGATTTAATTCCATTGAAGAGATGCTTAAGGAAGTATTACAGCAAGTTGTAGAAAATCAAAATATTCGGGTTACCGGTGGCAGGGTATGGAAATTAGATCCGTCTAAGAAAGTCTATAAACTCGTTTTTCAAATTGGCAGCGTACAAGAGATTGCATCTGATTTTGAACTGCCTTTAAATAGTTATGAAATATTTAAAGAAATGACAAAAGAAAGGACAATTTTAGCCGATGAAACAAATCAAGAATTGAGAAAAAAAGGGATTTTCAAGTATTCAGCAGCGGGTGTAGGACATAAATTAAATGTTGAAGGTTACAAATACTATCAATTTCTACTTGCTGTGAATAGCGATAAAATAGATTCTGCTTTACGATATTCATTAAATATTATTGCAACCGTTTTAACATCAAAGATTAATGAGTGGCAGCTTTCCGATGCACGTAAGAGTTTAATTAAGGATATCGATAAAGCACGTGAAATTCAAAAAAGTATACTCCCCGAACATAAATTAATATTTCATAATTATGAAATATTCGGTGCAACTGTTCCGGCTCAAATAATAGGCGGTGACTTTTACGATTATGTTCTTATTGGTCGAGACGAAGAAAGGATAGGTATTGTTGTTGGCGATGCAGCGTCTAAAGGATTTAGTGCCGCTGCTGAAGCTATGTATATATCAGGCGCGGTTAGAATGGCTGCAACGTTCCAACTTAAAATTTCTCCTTTAATGAACAGAATTAATAACCTCGTTAATAAAATATTTAGCGACGACAGATTTACAACCTTGTTTTACGGAGAAATTTCCAACGATTCGAGAGGACTGTTCCTTTATGCTAATGCTGGGCACAACCCGCCTATATTTGTTGATGCAAAAGATAGGGAGACAATTTTTCTTAATCCTACCGGCCCATTACTTGGCCCGGCTCCAAATTCAAGATATGAAACGGATAGTGTAAATTTTAATGTTGGTGATATGCTAGTCATTTATACGGATGGAATTGTTGAAGCAGCGAATTCTAATTATGAGTTTTACGAAGAGGAAAGATTAAAAAAAATTATTTTAGATAATTTGGACAAAAGTCCGAGCGACATGGTATATACAATATTTGATGAGGTTACTAAATTTTCAACAGATGACAGCAAATATCAAGACGATAAAACTGTTGTTGTGATTAAACGAGTTAAATAAATGAGTTTAGCTGATAAAATATTTAATGCAGGAGTTGTAGGTGCCGGAGGAGCAGGGTTCCCGACGCATATTAAAGCAAAAGCTGAAGTAGAATTTATGATTGCCAACGGAGCCGAATGTGAACCACTGCTGCATAAAGACTTTGAGATAATGGTTCACCATGCCGATGATATTGTTGACGGTATGAATTTAATGATGGAAAGTACAAAAGCAAAAAAAGGGATTTTCGGTATTAAATCTAAAAACGTACTTGCTATCAATGCTGTGAAAAAGGCTTTTCAAAATGGAAGAATTGAAATGTGTCAACTGGGAGATTTTTATCCTTCCGGTGATGAGTATGAATTAGTATACGAAGCTACTAAACGTTTGATACCTCCGCATGGTATCCCGCTAGATGTTGGCGCTGTAGTAAATAATGTTGAAACGCTTTATAATATTTCAAATGCAGTTAAAGATATCCCCGTAACGAAAAAATTTGTCTGCGTTACAGGCAAGGTAAAATCTCCCTCAACTTTTTTTACTCCCATAGGAACGACTTACGGTGAACTAATTGAACATTGCGGCGGAACTACTTCTTCGAATTACGGAATTTTTGTTAGCGGTGTAATGATGGGAAATCTTACTTTTAACCTTGATGAAGTTGTTACAAAAACAACAACCGGTTTAATTATTCTTCCCAAAGATCATTACTTAATTAAAAGGATGAATAGAACAATAGAAAGTATGAACAGAATCGGAAGATCGGCATGTGACCAATGCAGCTATTGTACTGAGTTTTGCCCGCGTTATTTACTCGGGTATGATGTTCAGCCTCATAAAGTAATGCGCTCTTTGGAGTTTAGTCAAACCGGCGAAGCTGTATGGAATCAATTTGCTGATTTATGCTGCTCATGCGGACTTTGTTCATTGTATGCTTGTCCCGAAGACTTATACCCAAGAGAAGCATGTGATCAAAGTAAGAGTGAATTGAAAAACAAAGGGATAAAATACAACCAAGTTAAACCGGTAAAAGTGCATCCGATAAAAGAGGGAAGAAGAGTTCCCTTGAAACAGTTAATGAAAAAAATGGATCTTACTAAATTTAATGCTGCTACGCCGTTTAATACAAACTCTCCAATGCCGGATAAAGTAAAAATAATGCTAAAACAGCATGTGGGAGCACCTGCAATATCTGTTGTAAATATAGGAGATATTGTGAACAAAGGTGATTTAATTGGAAAGGTTGATCCGCAAAACTTAGGAGCAAATATTCATGCTTCAATAAGTGGTACAATTACAGAAATTAATAATGAATCTATAATTATAAAACGCAGATAACAAGGATTTTTAATAATATACACTGATCGTAATAATTCATAAAGATTTGCGTCCTAATTATATGAAGGGATTTAAATTATGCAGAAAAACTCATTGGGATTAGTTGAACTTACAAGTATTGCAGCGGGAATGCAAGCTGCGGATATGATGCTTAAAACATCGGAAGTTGAATTAATTTTATCCCGGACAATTTGTTCTGGTAAATATATGGTTCTGGTCGGTGGGGATGTAGCCGAAGTCCAGACAGCTGTTGACGCTGTAACCAATTCACTGGATTTTGCAATTATCGATACTTTTGTTATCCCGAATGTTCATGAAGATATTTTCCCGGCAATTTCAGGACATTCGAAAGTAGAAGAATTAGAATCGCTCGGAATTATTGAATCATTCTCCGTTGCATCTTTAATTGAAGGAGCGGATGCTGCAGTAAAGGCTGCAAATGTACATCTAATTGAAATTCGTCTTGCTATGGCATTAGGCGGGAAAGCTTTTTGTACTTTAACTGGAGAAGTTGCAGCTGTTACAAGTGCGGTTGAATCCGGAGCACGAGTGATTGCCGATAAAGGATTATTAGTTAATAAAGTTGTTATTGCCCAACCGAGAAAAGAACTGCTAAGTGAAATGATATAATAATTATGAAAATGTTAGTAATGACTTTAAATATTTAAAAATCCCATCTTATGAAACAATGTGATTTTGAATAAATAAACACGGATAGTTAAATAAACCCAACTTATTTAAAAAGTTGGGTTTATACGGAACAATCTTTTTTGTTATACTTGTTTTCTGTGAACGAAGGTATACCAGCATCTTCTAAATAGTTCTTTACTGAGATTCCCTATAGGAGCAAACCGGCATTTCACTTTGCTACAGCCGAACTAACACCTTTTTTATTTTACCGCTCTACCATTTGTTGTTTTTGTCATACCGGTTTCCGATGGAATTGGAATACCGGTATTTCTTAATTTGTTCTTTTTATGAGATTTCCTATGGGTGTAAACAGGACTTTGTTTTACGCTAAAACCGGAATTACAGTTTCCTTGGCGGTCACGGTCT
>CBEVZC010000143.1:0-7353 GCA_965554225.1 uncultured bacterium
GGTTAACCCCAGAGAATTAAATCTATTTTGTCGCACTTACTAATTGAATCTTAGTTATAAAGCATATTTTCTTTTATTGGGATAAGAAAAACTCATGACAGCATGAATGAATATCTTTCTTTGTCAATTTTTTATGGATTTAAAATTAATGTATCTTTCAATAAACTTACTCAAAAAAGTATTTTCATTATTTACTGAATTTTATATTAATTTTGTGACATTTTGAAACAATTTTAAAATTAAATAATGCACCAACTTACATACATTGATATTTCCGTTATCCTGCTTTTCTTTTTAATCATTTTTGCAATTGCGGCGTATTATTCAAAAAAGGCAGGAAAAGATACCGGGGAATTTTTCCTGTCCGGCAGAAATATGCCATGGTATATTGCCGGCACTGCAATGGTTGCCACTACATTTGCAGCGGATACACCACTTGCGGTAACCGAGCTTATTGCTAAAAACGGCATTGCTGGGAATTGGTTGTGGTGGAATCTTGCAATAGGCGGAATGCTTACGGTTTTCTTTTTTGCAAAACTGTGGCGGCGTGCAAAAATAATGACAGATGTGGAATTTGTTGAACTACGGTATTCCGGTACTGCCGCTGCGGGGTTACGCGGATTTAGAGCATTATATCTCGGGCTTTTTATGAATGCAATAGTTATGGGCTGGGTGCATAAAGCAATGGAAAAAATATTTAGAGTTACAATTCCCGGAATAGATGCATTTTTGCTGGTTGTAATAGCTGCTTCAATAATTGCTGTCTATGCTTCTGCTTCAGGTTTATTAGGAACTGCGCGGACCGACAGTTTTCAGTTTGTTTTTGCAATGATTGGTTGTATTGTACTTGCGGTTATCGTAGTGCAGCTTCCGGAAGTAGGAGGTATGGTTTCACTTAAAAATAAGCTGGCACCTCAGCTTTTAGATTTTTTCCCCAATATAGGGGATGCAAGTATTAAAGGTATAACAGGCGGAGCTATGGCAATTTCTGTCGGCGCATTTTTTGCACACATTGGTCTTCAATGGTGGTCCAGCTGGTATCCCGGCGCAGATCCCGGCGGAGGCGGATATATTGCCCAGCGAATGATGTCGGCTAAAGATGAAAAACACAGCGTGCTTGCCACACTTTGGTTTACAATAGCGCATTATACAATTCGTCCTTGGCCATGGATAGTTGTTGCTCTGGCGGCATTGGTAATTTTACCGAGGAGTGAAAATACCGGTGTAATTAAAAAATCTAATCCTGTTCTGTACGGGAAAGTTGTTGAAGCATATAACAACAAAACTTTACTTGAAAGTAAAGCCGAAATCTATCACTCAAAAGAATTTAAGGCAATGTATGAAAATTATGAAAACACGGTTGATCCCGGGGTAATGTATCCGAAGTTGATGCTGCGATATTTACCGAGCGGTTTGTTGGGTTTGCTGATTGCTGTTTTTCTTGCGGCATATATGTCAACAATTGCTTCCCAGCTTAATTGGGGAACTTCATATTTAATAAATGATTTTTACAGAAGGTTTATTAAAACCGACGGGAGCGAAAAACATTACGTTCTAATTTCAAGAATCGGAATTGTTTTTATGATAATATTTTCACTTTTGGTTACTAAATATTTTCTTACAACAATTTCCGGGGCATGGGAATTTATTATAAACGCAAGTGCTGGAATGGGCGCCGTATTGATTTTAAGATGGTATTGGTGGCGTATAAACGCTTGGTCGGAAATCTCCGCTATGATTGCTCCGTTAATTATTTATCCGATTGCAAAATATCAATTCGGAATGGAATCGCCCATAACACTTTACCCGACTGTATTCGGGACAACAATAGTTTGGTTTGTAGTTACATATTTAACTAAACCGGTTGAGCAGCCGAAGTTGATAAAATTTTATGAACGGACACATCCGGGGGGAATCGGCTGGAAACGTATAGAGAAACTTACTCCCGGCGTAAAAGGGGACTCCGGTTTCGGAAGATTATTCCTGGATTGGTTTCTGGGAATTGTAGTTGTCTATTCATTTCTGTTCGGCTTAGGGAAGATCATTTTTGCTGAATATTTGTGGGGCGCGGTTATTCTTTTAGTTGGATTTTTTGCCGGATTTATTATATACGGCGACTTAAACAAAGGGAAAACAAGGCTAAATTAACTATTCAGCGAAGTGTGGACCTCGCCGCCAGAAGCAATAATTAAAAATGAATAGTTGAGAGTGTAGTAATTTATCCTAAAAGAGTAATTACTTAAACAAAATTATTTTCATTGTGCAACTCTGTGTTTCTTTGTGCGACTTTGTGCAATAGTTTTTAATCTGTTTTTTTTGAAAGAATTATTTTATGTGGGTGAGTTCAAGATACACTTGAATTTTTTTGATTACAAATGTTTGATAAAGATGATAAATCAATCGTTTTTTCAATTACCTATTTATTTTTTTGTTCTAATATTATTTAATAACTTTAGTCACATCTTCTTTTTAGAAGTAATCAGTTTAATAATATCTGCTTTCTCAACAGTTATCAATCCTCCGCATTTGGCTTCCTCAAAAACCTTTTCAACAATCGGCAGAAAATTTTCAATCCTCTTTATTTCATCCACAATTTCAATTACCAGCGGCAAATCTTCGGACAGCCTTAAAACTTTTGCAGTGTGAATTACACTATTACTGCCGAATCCCATTATTCCTTTATAAACAGTGGCTCCTGCAAGTTCACTCTTTCTAGCTTCTATTACAATCTTTTCATAAACATTAATATGACCAATCTTATCATTTTCACCGAGAAATATTCTTAATAATTTTGCTTCTCCTTCAATTTTCATTTATCACCTCGTAATTATGTAGGCTAAATAAATTCCTAGTAAACCTAAGAATAAATTTAGAATAATGTTCATTCCGGCAAGATAAAATTGTGTATCCCTTAATAAGTTAATTGTTTCGAACGAAAATGTAGAAAATGTAGTGAATCCACCGCAAAAACCAACACCCAATAAAAGCTTTAACGACGGGTTCATCAAATCCTTTTCGCCAAAGCCGAAAATTAATATACCAAGCAGAAAACTTCCTAAAACATTTACAACTAAAGTACCGTAAGGAAAATAAATAGGGAATATTTTATATGATAAATCCGAAACCCAATATCTGAATCCGCCGCCGATGCCCGCACCGAGAGCAACTAATAATATGTTAATCACACTTAAATCCTAAATTTTGAATTCCAAATTTAACCAAACATTAAACAAATCTAAATATAAAATATGCAAAAATGTATGTAACTTTTGGTGAAGTAACGAGTCTAAATAATTGTAAATACTTGGAGAAAAAATGTTAAATAAAAATTCTAAAATAAATAGTTTACTTTTCGTAATACTCGTTTTATTCTTTATCTTTTCTTCTGCGGTTGAAAATAATGCAGAGAAAAGAAACTATAAACTCTTGAAAGAGAAATCCTTTCAAGTAAATCCGGGAATGAAACTTGTTCTTAAATCTGACGGCGGTGATGTAAAAGTTACAACTTGGGATAAAAATATTGTACATGTAAAAATTTTCGGAAATAGTAAAGCGGAAAAAATGTTTAGTTTCGAATTTGACAGCAAAAACAATTCGGTTTATATCCATGGTGAAAAGCATGGGAGATCATTTTTTAATTGGTTTAGTTCGTTAGGATTAAAATACGTAATTACTGTTCCGCAAAGATTTGATTCTCATATTTCAACTTCGGGTGGAGATATAAGTATTTATAAATTAAAAGGAGATATGTCAATCAATACTTCCGGCGGCGATATTTATTTGGCTAACTCCAAAGGAATGTTGGAAGCAAAGACTTCCGGCGGCGATATTGGGTTAAAGTATTTCGATGGGGAAATGAAATTGGCTACTTCCGGCGGCGACATTGATGTGTATAATTCAACCGGAAACATAGAAGCCAGAACCTCCGGCGGCGATATTGCTCTTGGTATTAATAACGGAAAAATCAGTGCCAGAACCTCCGGTGGCGATATTAGTCTTAAATATAAAGGTGACAATAAAGGAATTGAACTATACAGCAGCGGCGGTGATATTACTGCCAAAGTACCGCAAAAATTTTCAGCAGATACGGTAATAAAAACAACCGGCGGAGAAATTGTTTTAAGATTTCCTGGGAATACTCTTCATAGAGTTTCAAACCAATATTATACAGGCGAACTAAATTCCGGTACAGAGCCATTTATTTGTAAAACAACCGGCGGTGATGTACTTGTTACTGGGAACTAGAACTTTTTTATAGCAATATTCGGTTAGATATTCCATTGACCTGACAAAATAAAAAGTATTCAAATTCCTGCAATTTTAAATATTTGCCAAACACCTTTAAAAAGAATTCCATATCTCGAATTTAGGTCAAAATTTTAGTACACTCATATATAATAATGATTAAAATTGGAAAATTTGGTAAGTTATTAAATGAAATATTTACTTATTAACATTTAACTCGTTGATAAAAAATATTTGTTAATGTTACTTTTCATAAAAAAAATAAACAATGATAAAACATCCCTTAGTTGCAGCTATAATATTTTCTGTTTTTTCTTTGACTAACCTGTTCACATTAAAAGCTCAAGATATTTACATAAAAAGTTTGAAGTACTATGCGGGGAAAAACCAAACAGCTTTCCCGGTACTTTATTTGCGAAATCATAAAACCACTCCTTTGAGAATTCAATTTGATATTGAAGCCGATACGCAGCCTGATCTAAATATTGTTTTTAGATTTTGCGATAAAAATTGGACTCCTTATTCAAATCTTCTTTTACAAAATGATGGTTACAATATTGAGCATAATTTATGGTTTACAAATCTTCCTACCACCGTAGAAAAAGCAAGATATCATTACAGAGGCAGATTCCCTAATAAGAATATTAATTTCCCCTTCCCCGGCAAATGGCAATTTTATATTACGGATTCCCAAGACACAAGCATAATATATGAATGGGGTAAGTTTATTGTTGCGGAGCAGACAGTACCTTTGCGCATTTCTATGGAAAGGAACAGACTTGAAGGGAAAATATCTGATAATAGCGAATTAGACAGGGTATTTAACTTAGATGTTAATTTTGATATACCCGACAGTTTATATCCGTCCAGAATTGAATATGTTGAAATCATAGAAAATCAAAAAGTGGAATATCCTGTAAAAATTACAAAAGATAATTATGTTAAAAACCGGTATTGGGAATGGAACGGTTCAAATGAATTTAAATTTGTTGCTAATGATATTAAACCGGGGAACGAATACAGGGAAACAAATTTACTCGGTATAAAATGGCATATGCCGCCTACGACTTATGCAATTGTTGAGAAAATTGATTACTCCAGGTTTTATAAATTTGGAAAACGTGATTTAAATGGCGGATTTAAGTTAAAGAATTACAAGAACGAGTATGCAACTTATATGAATACTATTTTTCAATTTGAGCCGCCTAATGCTGTTTACAATGATATTTTTCTAGTTGGCGCTTTCACAAATTGGGAGGTTTTACCGGATTTCAAAATGGATAATAATAATGGAATTTACTCGATTGATGTTGAATTAAAAAGAGGAGTGTATGATTATCAATATGTAAGCGCTGATATTGACGGAGATGAAATAACGAACATAGATTGGTTGGTGTTTGAGGGAAATTTTTGGGAAACACAAAATGTGTATAACATTTTTTTATATTATCATACAACCGATCTGGGCGGATACGACAAGATAATCGGTTTTAAACGAATTGTGAGTAGAAATTTATGAAAAAATTAAAAATCGGAATAATTGGAACCGGATATTTAGGCAACCTGCATACAAAGTTGTTAAAAGAAGTTATGCGCGCCGAGCTGGTAGGAGTATATGACAAAAATGTGGAAGTTGCCAAAAACGTTGCCGAAAAATACAACGTAAAACCTTTTACTGTTTTAAACGAATTGTTAAAAGAAACGAATGCGGTTTCTATTGTTGCCTCCACAAGCGCCCACTTTTCTTTAGCGAAAGAAGCCCTGGAAAATGGAAAACATGTATTTGTGGAAAAACCCATTACCTCCGAAATACACGAAGCAGAAGAAATAGTTCAACTTGCGGAAAAAAATAACCTCAAGCTTCAGGTCGGACATGTTGAACGATTCAATGCGGCTTTACTTTCGCTTAATAAATATAATTTGGATCCGAAATTTATTCAGACAGACAGGCTGGCACAATTCAACCCGAGAGGAACGGATGTTGCTGTTGTCTTGGATTTAATGATTCACGATATTGATATTATTCTCAGTTTAATAAAAAGTAAAGTAAAAAACGTACATGCTTCCGGTGTGGCGGTTGTTTCCGACAATTTAGATATAGCAAATGCAAGAATTGAATTTGAAAACGGTGCTGTTGCAAATGTAACGGCAAGCAGAATTTCTCAGAAGAAAATGAGAAAGATGAGAATTTTTCAAAAAGATGCCTATATATCGCTGGATTTTATATCGGGAGTTTCGGAAGTTTATAGATTAATTTCGCCTGACGATAGAAGTGTGGAGCATTTTTTGTCTTTTGGTGAAATCGGTGTTGGTGAAAAACGTAAAGCTGTTGTTTATGAACAGCCGGAACATAAAGAAGTTAATGCTCTAAAACATGAGCTGGAGTTGTTTGTTGATGCTGTCCTGGATAATGTAACACCTATAGTTAGCGGAAAAGACGGATTAAGAGCTTTGAGAATTGCAGAAGAAATAATTCAAAAAATCGAAGAGTCACAGTTAACATGAGAAAGAAAATTTTATTAGTCATTTTTTTATTTACGTTTTTAAGCGGGTGCAGTGTTTATAAATCCTTAATGAACATATCAAAATTAAAGTTTAAGCTCGATTCCATTGGTAATTTGAAAATTAGTAACATTGCCGTTAATAAAAAATCGAGTCTGAAAGATTTTAATGCTTTAGATCTTCTCAGATTAACTTCGGAAGTTACTAAAGGAACTTTGCCCGTAACATTTACATTAAATGTAGATGCTTTCAATCCCAACTCGGTCTCAACTGCTAATCAATCTTCGGATATTACCTTGGAATCTTTTCCCTGGAAATTATTTATTGATAACAGGCAAACAATTTCAGGCAATATTTCCAAACCGGTGATTGTGCCGGGGAAAGGCGGTCATTCTATAATACCTTTGAGTATTAGTATGAATTTAATGGAATTTTTTAAAAATGAAAGTTTAAACAGCATCTTAAATTTGGCTTTAAATTTAGGTGGAGAAAAAGGTTCTGCATCGCATATTAAAATAGTTGCCGATCCTGTACTTGGCACTCCGATAGGGAACATAAAATATCCGAATTCTTTAACGATTGTAGATAAGGAATTTCATTAATTTG
>CBEVZC010000144.1:0-7190 GCA_965554225.1 uncultured bacterium
TTGTCGTGGCTAAATTTGTAATCGACAAAAAAACAAAAAAGAGCCATGAACAAATCTTCAAAATTTAGCGGACAACCGATTATAAAAGAAGTATTGAGTTTTATAAACAACAAAATTATTTATCGGACAGCAATGATTATAAATAACTAGTTGAGTCTTTTATATTTATATTCTAACTTAGTATTACTAAATATTTCAGTTAATCAAGCGATAAGTTGTTATGAATAAAGAGCAAAATGATTTTTATAAAAAAATTCGCTCCGATATACAAAAGTGGGTTAAAAAAAGTAACCATAAAAATACTAAATGGGCAGAATACTTATTTATTGCTCCCGATTTATTCCATCTTTTAACCAAATTGGCTATTGATCCTGATGTACCGTCTGAAAAAAAAACAAAACTTGTAACAGCTATAATTTATTTCATTTCTCCAATTGATTTTATCCCTGAAGCTATATTTGGTCCTATTGGATATTTAGATGACATTGCTTTAGCAGCATACATTATTAATGATCTAGTAAATCAAATCGATCCTCAGATAGTTCAAAGAAATTGGGCAGGCGATCAGGATATTTTACTGTTATTAAAAAACATTATTATTAACACAAATCAAATGATTGGAAGCGGTGTTTGGGACAAAATAAAAAAACGTTTTCTTTAATTGAGCTGAATTTCAGATTTCATTAATTCATTCAACTTTTTTATCGAACACTACCGTAAACTTTGATCCTTCACTTTGTTTACTTTCTACTTCAAGTTTACATTTATTTAGTTTTGCAAACTCCTTTACTAAAGCAAGACCTAATCCACAGCCTTCAAATTTTCTAGAGTATCCAATTTCTTCTTGAGAAAATATTTTGAACAAATTTTTTAAATAATTTTTCGAAATACCCTTGCCCGAATCAATTACTTCAACTACAAGGTTCAACGATTTGTTATTTGTAATATTTATTTCAACAAACCCTTCGGATGTAAATTTAATTGCATTGTCTATTAAGTTTTGGAATAACAAAGTAAGCGTATAATCGTCTGCAATAACAATTGTATGTTTACCTTTATTAATAAAATTAAAATTAAGACCTTTGCTTTTTGCCAATCCTTTAAAATCTCTAATTAGTTTTTCAATTAAACTAGCAACATTAATAGCTTGAGGATTAATTTCATAATCACCGGAATGTAATAGCGACATATTCAACACATTGTCAAGTGTTCTAATTATTCTGTTACCCGAATTTTTCATCCCACTAAACACAAAGTTCAATTCCTCGTCTATTTTATCATGAAATTCATCGTACAGAAGAGTATTATAATTTAGCATGGTATTCAGTGGAGTCCTAATCTCATGAGACATTTGAGAAAGAAAAGCTGTTTTCAATTTATCCGATTCTTCCGCTTCCATCTTAGCAATTCTAAGTTCTTCATAGAGTTTTGCATTTCTAATTGCAATAGCAGCTTGTCCAGCAAGAATTTCAAACATATATATAGTCTCTTTTAAATTTATATTTGAAAGTGATTTGCTATCGACATAAATAACACCTATTTTCTGATTCTCAGCTTTTAATGGTGAACAGAATATCGTTTGAAGTGCTAAGCGTAAGATGCTTTTACTAGGATGATTATCCGTATCGCTTTGCGCTCCTTCAATAAATTTTGATTCCCCCGTTAAGAAAACATCTTCAACTACAGTTGTACTAATATTAAAAAAATGATCGGATAATTTATTACCATCAGAATCCAGACCCAACTTAAATTTCAAATGCCCGGTATCATTTTTTAATACTATAAATCCTCTTTCCGAGTTAGTGAGTTTTATAGCATTAATCAGAACCGAGTACAAAACATCTTCAAGAATTAAGGAGCTATTAATTTTCTTTATAAGATTCAGAATAAGCTCTAATTCTCTTATCTTGGAGTTTAACTTGCCGTCTCCCGAAGATTTTTGAGATTCTATATTTTCCCTAAATTCAGATAGTTTCATTCTAATTCATATTTAATTAAAGAGATTATATTTCCCGCCCTGAAGGAAATATGCACACAAGTTCAAAATAAAAACAAAGGGGAAAAAGTATAAGCCAAAACTTATTGCCTATTCCCCCTTTATAATTCCTTTAATTCACGGTTTATATTTTCAGCTGCGTTTTCAGCACCAATCTTTGTTTTATAATTAAATGCTTTAATTAATTTTTCCTTTGCCAAATCATTTTTCCCCCAATCTTTATATAATAAACCAAGCTCGAACATGGTTTCAAAGTAGTTGAATTTATTCTCAAGTTCCTCGTTTAATCTAAGACTGGTAAGGAAATCTTTCTCAGCCTTCTTTTTCTTCTTCAACTTTTTGCTAAGTATTCCTTTTATTTTGTACAGATCAGCTATTGTAAGTCTATCATTAATTGCAGTACTCAAATCCATTGATTTATTTAGGAAAGCAAGAGATTGATCAAAATCATTTAACGATGCATAAGCATTTGCTTTTGCAGAAAGATTAAGATTTAAAATTCTAACATTTTCAGCTTTAAATGATATATCCAAACTGTTATCAAATTCATTTATTGCAGAAGTGAAATCTTTCTTAAACATATATATCAACCCAATATTATATAGTACGTTTGCTAAATGTACAAAGTTATTGACCTGGGTAAAAATTGTTTTTGCTCTGTTAAATTCAAATAATGCTAAGTTATAATTGCTTTTTGCTAATTGAATTATTCCACTATTATCTATAACATTTGCAAAAAGATTATTTAATGAATTATTACTCAGAAGATTTATACATTCTGCAAAATAGTTTTCAGCTTTTAAGAACATACCTCTTTCACCAGCTATCGCGCCCATTGTATTAAGACTTTTAATAACGCCGTCTTGAAATCTTTCTTTCTTAAATAATTCTTTTGATTTTATTAAATAGTTTAAACTTTTTTCCCAATTAGCTTGTCTATAAAATAACTCACCAAGATTAAAATAAGCGTTGGCCTTAAAATCTATGTCTTCTAACTTTGACGACATTTTTACAACTCGTACCAATAAATCCTCAGCAAGCGAATAGTTCCCAAGGTTTATAAGTAACTCACCTAAAACAATCAATAAATCTAAAAATTTTGCCCCTTCTATTTCTTTTTCAGCTACATTTATAATAAGATCTACTATTTTCTTTATTTCATTTATTAAAGTTAAGCCAACTCCTTCGTAGTTTTCATGAGAACTTAAAAGTAAATTATCGTAACTTTTTGAAAAAGAAACTAAAGTATCTTGTGTAAAAAAGTACTCTAAGTTTTTACCGAGATATTTTAATACAACTTTGTCTAAACTATTTATATTATTTAATTGCATTTATTGAGGACCTATTTTATTATGTAGTCCATCCAAATCTTGTAAAGTGAGGAAGCTTTGCTCCTTTAACTTCTAATTTATCATTTGAATATTGAATAACTTTATTATTCTTATTTAAAGATTCAAAATTAGAATCAGTTTTAATATAATAAAAATCAGCCGAATTATCTACTCCATCAAGGTTTAAACCTTCATGCGTCATATCTAGCAACAAAGGTTTATCGAATGTTGTAGGTGTCGGGTAACAATCAATAACTGCTTCATCAGTGTTTAAGTCTAACCTAATAGTTGTTGTATACTGAAATGCACCTGCAGGAATAGTAAGAGTTCCATATATATTTACCGGTGTACCTGCATCACTTGTATAAGAAAAATTAAAATCTATTTTACCGCCTACTATTCCATTAATTTCTTTTGATGTTGAAAAAGTTTCTTCAACGGCAGTTTTAGAATGTGAGGGCATCTTAATTATTCTCTTTTGAGAATTATTTGCAATAGGTTCAGTTGTTGAATCAAAATTTGAACAACTTGCTAATAAAAATCCGAACAACAAAAATATAATTAGCTTTTTCATGGTTTCTCCTTTTTGGTTTTTAGTAATGAATTACTGTTACCGATTAATGGTAAAAGTGATTGAAAATGTGCGATATCAGAATTTTTTTTTGGCAAATTTGTTTTAAATGTTTTTAGTAAAATATTATCGAAAATTTATTTGTTCGATTTAGTCCATTATTGTGAAATAGAATATTTATTATTCTACCCCTTTAAAAGTTTATAAGAGAAAAACCAAGCATCAGAAGAGCCAAATTCGTTCCATGCTTTTGCATAACCGAATGAAAAAGTAGATTCCAAATTGAACCAATGTTTAAAAACCAAATTTACTTGTGCGCCAACGTCTATCCATCTACTTGCTTGAGGTGAATGAACCAATAAAGCTTGAGAATAGATTGAAAAATCAATATGACTTAAATACTGCTGTCCAAAAGAAATATTCGAAAATCGAATAGGAGGGAAGTTGTTTTCGAACATTAACTTTGCAAATTTATCAGCGCTTAAACTATAAATAGGAATACCCGGGAAACGAAAAACTTTTCTATATTGTTTTACACCAATATTTTCAAGTCTTCTATTACCAAATCCTCCAAAATAAAATCTTGATTGAATCAGCTTTACATTATCATGATGATAACCAAGCATAACTTTTAATCGTGCAGTGTTATGATTAGCAATCCAAGGAGAAAGATGTTCCCACTCTCCATAAGCCTGACCTGAATATTGAGGATCGTTAGGATCAGAACCGAATCCTCTTAGAGTTAAAGTAAAAGAATTTCCTTTCTCAAAATCAGAACTGCCAATACTGCGTCTCAAATACTTGGAACTCAAAATAGTTTGTGCGGCAATAAAATCCGGTTTTGAAACCCTGGTTAAATTATCGTTTATGTATTCTACTCCGGTATAAAGAGCAATATCTGTTTTCTGTACCAATTTATATGGGATATCGTAGACCCAGTAATGCTTATTTCCCATTCTTATTTTTGTTCCAATCATTCCCCTCTTTCTGGAATTGAACAGGTCGTAAAAATCCGGTGCATTATAATTTGCTTCAATAAAATATTTCTGCATATAATTGTACTTTGCCTTAAAATGAAATTTTGGCAGCAATTTATTTTCGTTAAAGGGTGAATATCCCGCTTCAATCTGAAAATCGTGATGAACCAGCGGATCTGCGATATGCGTATAAAAGCCAAGAACTTTTGCTTCCTGAAAACCACTAATCATAGGAATAAACGATAGAACATTCAGTTCTCTTAAACCCGAATAACTAATTTGATTACTAAATAACTTAATATTTTTATTTATGTTTTTATCTTCATGAATATTCCAACTTTTAAGTTCGGGATTTTTTTCAAAAACCATTTCCCCCATATATCTAATTGCAGATAAATACATTGCCGGCTTATTTGCAATTTTTACGGGTCTAAATCCATCCGCGTTAAACTCAAATGCCAGTAATGAATCTTTCGATAAGCTAATTGGTTTGAATAACCCTCTCAATGTATTAGTTAACACTTGAATTTGAGAATCGTGAAGGTCAAATCTGTAAATGTTTGAAACGCCATTATTATATCCGTTCCAAAAAATTGTATTCCCATCCAGACTCCAGGAAGGATTATCCGGAGAACCTGTAGAGATTACTTTTTTGAATTGAAATAAACCGTTATTCTTGATTTCATCTGCATCCGATAAAATAATTGATTGACTTCCATCGGTTTCGTGCAGAACAGCAGCTAAAGTTTTACCGTCCGGACTTAATGATAAGTTGCTTATTTCTGTTCCGACTTTAAACTTTATTATTGGTTTAACTTCAAAATACGGGAACTCACTAATGACTAAGATATCCTCTCCGTTATTATGCCTTATTCCCCAGAGTTCATGTGTTGCGGGAGAAACGGAGAGGTCACCAATTCTCGCATCCTTAAATAATAATTTTTCATTACCTGACTTAATATTTAACTGCCGCACATCTCTGTAAAGACGATTATTATTAGTAGTATAGAAAAACAACTTAGTTGTAGGATCGTATGCAGTAGATGCAACCTTTAAAATACTTGGTGTAGGTAAAGTATTGATCTCATTACTCTTGAGATTTGTTAAATTTAATTCTGTTATACCGGCAAGATGATTAGGATGATGGTAAGCAAATAAAACAGAATTTAATTTACTATCAAAGTGAGGGTTTGAGACCCAGCCAAAAGTATTTACAGAAAGTTTGCGTTCCTTTGTTACTTTATGACTTCTTAATTTTGCAATATTCCTTTCTTGAAATACCTTTTCATGCTTAATAAAATTTTGCCAAGCTTTGCTAAAATCCAGACCGAAAATAGATTTGAATTTTTGTTCATAGTTAGTATAAAAATCACCATCTTCAATTTTATACCATTTTACAAGTCTTTCAACACCGTACTCCAATGAAAGATATGTTGTAAATCTAGCGCCGTATAAATAGAATAGGTTTGCCAGTAAAAATGAATTATGAGAATAAACAGCATCTAACTCCAAAGTATTAGGAAATTTTTGTTTATCCAAAACCATTGTTCTAAAATACATTTCGTCAAAATTACCTAAGATTCTGCCGAACCCGCCGCTAAGCCATGTTTCCATAAAAACTGCTATTCCCTCTTGATGCCAGCGCGGTGTAAAGCGGCTGAAGTTTGTTAGAAGACTAAAAAAAGTAGATATGGGGTGCGTTCTTTCCGGTTGCACTTTTGAAAACATTGCACGATTAAATGATTCTGCTTTTGATGCTTGATCATTTACGATTATATGAACAAGTTCATGGTTTAGCAACCATTGGAATCTTTCATTGTAAGGTAAATTTTCATAAGAATTTTCAAACGGTTCAATTATTAGTGAAATATAATTTTCAGGTACTGAAGTTGCCCTACCGTAACCATAATCGGCAACATCCATAGTATTAATTATAATTTTACCGGAAGGTTTATATTTAAAAATTTTCTCAAGTTTTTGTAATGTATTTTCGGCAGCGTTTAAGATATGATTAACAATGTATTCGTGTGACGGTTTATATATAATTTTAAAATGTTGACTATCCTTTTCTAACCAGTTATTCCCTGCAAAAATATTGGTGAAGATACTAAAAATGAGAGTAGTTAGTATTACAATTGTTGAAATATTTTTTTTAGTACCTACACCCATGACTTAAGTCCAAAAAATTAAAAACCTCCTCAGTAGTGTGCAAGATGGAGGTTTATTGAAGGGAGAAAACTATAGAATTATCGCAACCATCCGTAACGGCTGCCTAATTCTTCCAACTGTGAATTAGAGCGTAACCATCCGTAACG
>CBEVZC010000145.1:0-7157 GCA_965554225.1 uncultured bacterium
CATGGAAATTTAACTGATATTGAAAAAGAGAATATCTCTGCATCATTTCAAAAAGCAATTATTGATGCTTTAACCCAAAAGGTTATGTTAGCTTTAAATGAATTTGAAGTCGAATCACTATCGCTTGTCGGCGGTGTTGCTGCAAACACAGCTTTAAGAGAATCTATTGTTAATATAGGAAAAAGATTTAATAAAAAAGTTATTATTCCGGACCTGAGCTTTTGCGGCGATAATGCTGCAATGATTGCTTATCGCGGAATGAAACTCCATCAGTTAGGAAAAGTATTTGGATACGGCTATAATGCGTATGCAAGAATACCGGAAGGAACTTTTAAGTAATTAAGAGTTGAAAGTTTGGAAACCGGCATGACAAGGAGTGTTGCTTGTGAATTGATATGAATAGGAAAGAACTTGTTATTCCGGTTTAGTGGTAAGATAAAAATGAACATGCTTGCCTGCCATCTTTTTGGCGGGCTTACCCTCCATTTATTATGCTTGTCATTGCGGTTTCTACGAAGGAGAATACCGCAATCTCATAAAATGATCAAGTTAAATGAATACCGCTTTACCCCTATGGGGAATTTAATAAAAGATTAAGAGATACCTGTATTCCTGCTCCGCAGAAAACCGGCATGACATAGAAAAATGAATATGAGGCGTCGCTATCTGGTTCGTATAACAATATTGATAATTTTAGGAATGGCTAAGCCTTAGTTTAACAACTTTGGAAGGCGGGAAACTCATGAGGACCGCTGTTTTGCACCGGTTTTAATCCCGGAAAGCCATTCCTTTAAATTTATAGGTAAGTTTAGTAAACAAAAGATATAGGTTTGATTATTGCCCAATATTCGTTTCTCATCTCTTTCCTTGACAGAAGGAAAAATTTTCATTATATTTCCTTTAATTAAGGAAAATATATTTATCCTTTTCTGATATTTGAATGAAAAAACTTATTAAAAATATCATTTTAGACTTCCATAAAAGAGGAATTCCGGCTTTTATTCCTAGGGAAATAGATATTCCGTTAAATTCCGGGAAAATTATTACATTAATCGGATCAAGAAGATCAGGTAAAACTTACGCATTGTATCAGATAATGAGTAAAATTGAAGATATTACTAAAATACTATATATAAATTTTGAAGATGAACGATTAAAGTTTAATTCAAATAATTTGAATGAAATAATTGATGCATATTTGGAATTATTTACGAAAAGAAAAGAAAGTGATATTTATTTTTTCTTTGATGAAATTCAGGAAATTGACGGCTGGCAGAAATTTGTAAGGAGAATCAATGATACTTTTTCTTCAAAGATATTTATAACAGGTTCTTCTGCTAAATTACTCAGTAAAGAAATTGCAACAAGCTTAAGGGGCAGAACAATTACTTTTGAAATTTTTCCTCTTTCGTTCAGTGAATATCTTTTATTCCAAGGAATTGAAAAAGATTTTATTTCAACGAAAGGAAAAGCATCAGTAAATTCAGCCTTAAAAGAATATATTGGTACAAGTGCTTTCCCTGAAACAATTAAAATGGAGCATTATATTAGGGAAAAGACTTTACAAATGTATTTTGATGTAATGCTTTTTAGAGATATAATTGAAAGGAACCGGATTAAAAATGTAGTTCCTATTAAATACTTAATGCAAAAACTAATCGCTAATACGGGTAAAGAATTTTCAATTCATAAGATTTACAATGAATTAAAATCACAAGGAATTAAATTAAGTAAAAATAATCTGTACGAATATCTATCCTTTCTAAATGATGCTTTTATAGTTTTTCCAATTCAAAATTTTTCTGAGAAAATAAATAATAGAAGTCAAAAAAAATCTTATTCAATAGATCACGGTTTAGCTTCAATGGTTTCTTTTACACTAAGCGAAGATTATGGAAGGATGTTGGAAAATATTGTTTTTATTCATTTAAGAAGGAAATATAAAAATATTTTTTATTTTAAAGGCAAGAAAGAATGTGACTTTATTGTTAAAGAAAAAAATAAAATAACTCAATGTTTTCAAGTATGTTCGGTTTTAAACGATTATAATAAAGAAAGAGAGATTACCGGAATTAAAGAAGCAATGAACTATTTCTCTTTAAAAAAAGGAGTTATACTTACTGAAAACCAGACAGATAAAATGGATGGTATAACAATTATGCCTGTTTATCAGTGGCTGTTAGAGAGTTTTGTTTAACAGAATACAAATTAAAATGTTAAACACAGTTATAGTAGAAGACGTAGAGTTTGTCCGGAATGGAATTGCGGCAATTATTAACGGTACGGAGGGAATGTTTAAGGAATTGAGAATTGATGGATAAAGAAACAGAAGTCAGAAATCAGAAGTTAGGAATTAGATCCTACTACACTAATCTACTTAGCCAAAGCAAAAAGCTTAGTGGATTAAAATCAAAAGTTTTAATTCTACTGTTAACAGAACATATTAGTAATCTTGACAACGTGGTAATTTGTTAACTTTTTGCGTTTTTAGTTTTTCGTTTTCACATTTTTCGTCTTTACGTTTATGCGTTCCTAACTGACGCCGAGCTCAGCGAGGCAAATGACCCTGTGACGATTGACTGTTCCATATCCTGTATCCGGTACTATCTTTCTACAATAACAACACTCCTTTTTACCTCTAGTAGTATCAAACCATAATTGTGCTGTAAATCACTTTTGATAATAAATTATTGCTTTATGTTTGTAAAACAAGATGAAAAGTGTTATATTCAATCCAACTCAACTTAAGCATTCATTTTAGGAGATCAAAAAATGGCACGCTCAATTAACTGCAGTTTACTTATAGCAATTTTATTTATTACTTCCTTTAACTTATTTGCACAAGAAATAAACAAAAAAAATAATTACGAAAATAAAAATGCCCCGATTACAAAAGGGATAGATGGTATAACGACAACCGGAGATAAAGTAACAATAATAGACGGCACAACAACCCTTCTTGAAATAAACAGTGAGGGTACAGCGGGCTCAATAACAATTCCTTCTTTATCTACAATAGGAACTAACACAAATAAACTTTATAATCTAGGCGGTTTACTATATTGGAACGGTAATGCGCTTGGAACATCAAGCAGCGCCGGGGGTTGGACTCACAGCGGAACATCTATTTATCCGACAACTTTAACCGATAATGTTGGAATAGGAACTACAACTCCACTTAGCGTTTTACATATAATAACTAAAAACTACTGGGGGCCCTCAGAAGGTTCTGGCTGGGGTGACTTTAGTATAAGTGATGGTACACTCGGATTATCAATGGGTGTTGCAACAGCCGGAGGAGGTGCCGGCGATGTGAGATTGTGGACTAGAGGCGGAACAGAACGTTTGATTTTTAGTAATGTGGTGTATGGTGATATTTTGAGTATTGAAAATAACAATGTGGGTATTGGAGTATTAAGCCCAACTACAAAGCTAGATGTACGTGCTGCCACAATAGATGATGATGCAGTGTTATCACTCGGGAACTCAGATCTAAGTCATCAAGTAACAATATTTCCCGGCAGGGATACTGACCCGAATCCATTTATAAGATGGAAAAATGGCGACCCTCTAAGATTTGCGGTTGATCCGGGCTCACCTTCATTTTTTACCGAGTTAATGAGAATAGAAAGTAATGGCAATGTAGGAATTGGAACAACAAATCCATCTTCTAAATTAGAAATAAACGGACAAGTTAAAATAACAGGCGGTGCACCGGCAAATGGTAAAGTACTAACTTCGGATGCTTCCGGTTTAGCAACTTGGCAGGATAATGCAAATCCTAATATTGCATTTAGTGCTCGTTTAAATAACGATATTAATGCCGTAACTGGTACTGAAACTCAACTTCAAGATTTTTCTGAAAAATTTGATGATGGTAACAACTTTAATCCCGTAACCGGAGTATTTATTATTCCTGCTGCGGGAGTTTACCAATTTAGTCTTAATGTATCATGGTCCTCAGCTTCTACTTTATCTGATATACCAACTACTATAAGAATAAAAGTTAATACTACCATAATTCGCCAATTTACTCATAAAGTGCAACTAAATAGTTCTTGGGGAAGCACAACATTCATTTCCGGTATTGTAAAAGCTAATGCCAGCGACCAAATTACTTTTACCGCACTCTACGCAAGTGGTACACAAGTTACTGTAGATGGAGGAATAAGCAATTCTAATACAGATGTTTCGGGTTTTAGAATTTATTAATTGTTAGAAACTCTTTGGTTACTAAAATATAAATTAATTCATTGTTTAGCTGATGATTAAAGTAAGACATAGCCCGGTGGTTTGTCAATTGTTTTAAATAAAATATTTTATGAATTATTGTCTAAACCTGTGAAAATCATGAAAATCAGAATACTATTGAAAGGAGCTAAAAGCTAGAAACTCATAAACGTGAAAACGGTAAACGTAGAAACCTTATTATATGAAATTATTTGCATACTTTGTTTTTCTTTGCGGTTAAGAAGAAAGAATCTGGAAGTCCTCGGAAGATAAATTCAGAAGTTGATTCTTGACTAATCGGAATTGACAAAATTTGTTAGCTTTTTATTGTTTTTAACTTTTTTCGTATTTCTTATCTACGTCTCAACGTTTTTATTATTGAAACTACCCATTTAGGTAGTTGACATGGTTTTGTATTTGCCTTATATTATGAATGAAACATTTAATCTTTTTAAAACAAAATAAGAATTAATTTTTAAGAAAAAACGAGAGTATGTGTTAATTTGAGTCATTAAAAGTACTAATTGTGATTTTGATCACAGGGTTTAAATAAATTTTATTTATATTACTAATTCTAAAGGGCATAAAATGAAAAAATTATATTTTATAATATTTACATGCGCAGTTTCCTTTTCCGCGTTATCGGCTCAGGTAAGTATGGAAATTGGAAACAACATGCTTGTTGAAACAACAGGCGGAGTTTATATATCAGGCGCTTCGGATGTAGTTGAAACAGGAACCGGTTACTTAAAAGGTGTTGTTGAATCATCTTCGCTATCGGGAGTTACACAGTTTGCCGGACTAACATTTTCGAGCGGTTTTACCGGAATAATTAAAAGAACTACGGGAACGCCTTACGCTAAGGGTAACGGAGAAGGAACTAATTTTAAAAGGTATTACGAATTGAATAATACTTCGGGAAGTGCTCTTGTTGCTAATTGCGACGTTGTTTGTGTTACCAGTGGAGCTAACGATGAAACCAACGGTGTCGGCGCTCCTTATTTTGAATATAATTATCAATCTTCATGGAACGGTTACGGCGACGGTTCAACGGGATCAACAATTCAAGCGACTAGTGTATCGGTTCCTAACGGAAATTCGGACTTGGTTTTTGCCGGCGGAATTGGTGTTGCGGCTAAGATTTTTCTTCAAGGTCCTTACAATGCATCATCTAATAATATGAATACAACCTTAAACGCCGATGTTCCCATGACTTCACCTTATACCGAAGATCCGAGAACGGCAAGTGCCAAACCTTCTTCCGCAGTAGATTGGGTGCTGGTTCAATTAAGAGATGCTACTACTCCTTCAACAATTATTGCGTCTCGATCAGCATTTTTGAAAAACGATGGCACATTAATTGAGGATGATGGTACAGGAGAAATTGGAATTAAAGCAGCACCGGGTAATTATTATATTGCAATTAAACATAGAAATCACCTTGCGGTAATGACTGCAGCCGTTCAGAGCGGTTTAACTTGGAAAACTTCTCCGTAATTTTGGGTGAGTTACAAAAGGGAAAAAGTTTACCACTGTGAGACATGTCACAGTTATTTAAAGTTTATGTATTAAATTTGTACAAACAAAGGAGGATGGAATGAAAAAAACTAGCACTATTATTTTACTCTTATTACTGGCGGTTTCCGTTTCTTTTGCACAGAGTAAAAAACAGGAGACAATTAAGAAACATTTTAACAATAATAAGAAAATTGAGAAAACTGCTGTTAAAACACCAAATTCTACAACTACAGCTACTCAGTACGATTTTACTACCGGCTCGGATAAGTTTTACGGCGGAACTGCAGGCGCAACTGAGGTTGAAGCCGGTGTCTGGGGTATGATTGCCGGGGATACAGACGGTTCTGGAGTGGTTGATGCAGCTGATAGAAGTAACACTTGGAATGACAGAAATCAAACTGGTTATCTAAGTAGTGACGTCACTTTAAGTGGTGTTACAGATGCTGGTGATAGAAGCCAAACCTGGAATAATAGAAATAAAAGTACTCAAGTCCCGTAAAATCTATTTAAATTTTTTAAAATAAATTGGAGAAGTAAAATGAGATCTAAATTAACAAGTTTATTAATATTACTGTTGTTTCTTGTAGCTGTACCTTTTACAAATGCTCAAGTTAATGCAACATTAACAATTGAGAATCAAAATGCTTCAGGTACAGATTTCTTTTTTGATATCTATCTGACTGCACCAAATGATCTGCTTTATCTGGGAAATGCTGACTTTGTGTTAACATTCAATTCAGCAAATTTTACTAATCCGGTTTTAACTAAAGAAGGTTCAAGCCCTGGCTTTTGTACTTTTGTACCCACAGATCAGAGTGGAAGTAATACTTTACTAACTCAATCAAATTATTTTGATAATACATCTCCTGCACTAATAACAAGTAATGAACTTATTATTAACCTTAACGGTCCAACTCCTTCAGATCAAACAACGTTTGATACTAGAGTGGCAAGGATAGATAATCAGTCTTCAACTCACAGATTAGGAAGATTCAAGGTTAGTGGAATAACCAACACTAGTGGAACTATGGGTTTGCAATGGAAAACTAGTGGAACTGGAGTTGTTACTCAAGTCTTTACTCTAGCTCCAACAAGTCCTTGGAATTCGAGTTCTGTTAATAGTATAAACGCTGTTAATCCATCCGATACACCTCTCCCTGTAGAACTAACTACTTTCAAAGCAGAAAGTAAAAAGGGAAGCGCTGTCGACTTAAAATGGGAAACTGCCACCGAGGTTAATAATTATGGTTTTGAAGTTGAAAGAGCAGTGGTAAAAATTCAAAATTCAAAATTCAAAATTCAAAAGAATAGTGAAGAACGTTCTTGGGAAAAGATAGGGTTTATTGAAGGAGCAGGAAACAGTAATTCACCTAAAAAATACAGCTTTGTCGATAAAAATTTAGTCGGCG
>CBEVZC010000146.1:0-7076 GCA_965554225.1 uncultured bacterium
AACTTTGATTACTGTTTGGATCTCTAAACAAATGATTTTGCATAAAAGGCAAGGACAGAAACGCAGAATTAATATTTTTAGCGCTAAGGAATAGTGGTTCCGACCAAATATAATTGAAAGGGCTCTTCAGAAGAGGACTCACTAATATCAGAAGAAAAGCTAAAACCAGAGAAAATACCATCATAGTTCTTTCTTCCAGGTCACCGCGTTTTGCCGTATAATCTAACAAGATTAAACCGACAATGGATGTAAAAAATATCCACAGCATAAAACTGCCCTGCTGCCCTCCCCAAAAGGTTGAAATTAATAACCCGGTTGAAAGTCCGCTTCCGCTATACTCATAAACATATTTGTATTGGTATTGGTGAGTAAGGATTGCGTGAATTAATAATGCAGATGCTGCAATAATAAGAATAGCCGTTGAATGATATCCGATACGAGCTAGACTTTTTGTATTTGAATACCCTTTATAGGTAAGATAATACATTATAACGGTAAAAACACTTGCCGCCAGAGCGAGTGATAGTAAGGTATTACCAATCATGTTTTTCCCTTTCTAAATTAAGTTCTTAAGAGTTTGAACTTTCTTTGTATTGCTCTTGGTATTTAGATGGACATTTAGTAAGAATATCGGATGCATGGAAATATCCGTCTACATATTTGCCAGTAACAACCAAAGTAGTTGCCGATTCAAAATTATTAGGGATACTTCCTTTATAAACCACCTTCATAACAACCCCTTCATTATCCTTAAGCAAAAATCTAAGAATATGATTTTTCTTATCATATTGATAATTTCGAGATTTTACCATACTTCCGGTGGCTTTAATAGTTTTAGATGTGTTCTTAACTTGAGAAAAATTATTCTCGTACGAAATATTGGTTTGGGTGAAAAGATAACCCATCAAACCAAAAAATACTACAATAATGGCACCGCCAAATATATATTTATTTTTCATTTTCTTTTAACCCCTTTATTTCTTTTTCTACTTTTTTTAATCGTTTATCTGTACTTAATAATTGCAGAAAAATTCCAATCCAAATAACCAGTACAATAAACAATACAATATATAAAGAATTATCTCCTAAAAAACCATAAAAATTTTCCACATTCACCTCATTTTTGAGCAATAGTTGAAAGCTCTTCTTTATAGATTATTGATTTGTAAGCCATACGCCACATCCAAACAAAAAGAATTGTAAACGCAATTAATGATACATAGAAAACAACCTGCATTGTTGCATTCATTTTGAAATCCACAACAGGTCCTGCATTCGTATCGTCAGCCGATCCGGGATGAAGACCGGTCATTATTCTAGGCATAATAAACACAAAAAACGGAACAGTTAAAAATGCAAAAATCGAGTACACCGCAGATAACCTAGCTCTTTTATCTTCATTTTCAATTGCCGACCTAAGAGCAAACAAAGAACCGTAAATTAGAACTAAAATAAAAATACTTGTTTCTCTTGGATCCCAATGCCAGAATGCTCCCCATGTAAACTTAGCCCAAATTGATCCGGTTACAGCAGCAAGAATAGAAAAAAATAAGCCCAACTGAAGTGCAGCATTCGATTTTGCATCATGAGTTAAATCCTTATTCCTAAGATATACTATTCCTTGTACCATTGCAGTAAGAAAAGCAATTACAGCAATCCACGCTGTTGGTACATGGAAAAAAATAATTTTAGCTTTTTGTTCTAAACCGGGAATATTTGGAAATTCATACCAAGCAGTCGGATGAGGAACGATTGGGAATGAAAATCCAACAATGATGACTAGCGTCATTAATATAAACAGCGTTATTTTCCAAAACATATTGTATTCTTATTATAATGTGAATTTTTTAATACTAAAATAATTATTTTATAAATAACAAAAAAATACAAACCAAAAATAAAGTTTATTTCTTAAAATAAAACATTAAGCCAAATGTGTAATTAATGCTAAAGAAACATGCAATTAAATGAAGGAGGAAAGTAAAAAAAATATATGTTTAAATCCAGGTCAAAAAATATTTAGTATTTTTTCTAAAATATTTGCTGTATTATTGTTTACCAAAAAAAATAGTTTGAGTAAATATCAAAAATATAGCTTTGTTTATATAAGAAACTATTTTACATTTAAATTTGTTAAATCAACAAAGAAAAAATTTCTTTAATATTTAAAAATTCCGGAGGTTATATTCATAATATCTACTATTCATTTCTAATTAAAGATAAGGTAGTTTTATGCAAAACCTCAAAGAAGAAAAAGAAATTGCAAATCCTTTATCCGACTTAATCAGTGATGAAATTTTCGAACTGCTTAATAGTCGCGGATTAATTAATGAAAAATCCTTAAGAGATTATCAAATTAGAAAAAGATTTAAGAAATTACGCGAAGACAAAATAAGTGCTGCAGAAGCCATTGATGAATTAAGAAAAGAATATCCATATTTGCAATTTGATACAATTAGAAAAATAGTTTATAGAATTCAAAAATAAATGTTCTTGACAAACAATTTCAGTTCACGTATATTTATTTATCTTTCTTCAAAGCTCTTATAAGAACTTTGGGTTAGTATTTAGCCCAGTGCCTCCCCCAACACTGGGCTTTTTTGATAAACTAAAGGTTTGAATATGGCAAAGACAAGAAAAAGTATCAGATCCCAAAAGAAAAAGGCAGTATCACCTTTTAAAGATTATTGGTCGAAAGAAAATTATTATTTGATTGGGTTAGGATTTCTTATTCTAATTATTGGTTATATTTTAATGGGACAAGGGCCGTGGAACAATCCACTTTCTTTAACAATATCCCCCATAGTTCTTCTGATTGCTTATTTAATAGTTTTCCCAATGGCAATTCTTTACCGGAAAAAGAAACATAATAACAACCAAAATGTTTCTAGCTAAGGTCAAAGGAAACATCGTAGCAACACAGAAAAATGAAAGCCTAAAAGGACACAAGCTTCTTTTATTTCAAAGTATTGACCTTTTAGGAAATTTTATTGGCGAGCAAGACCAGATTGCACTCGATTTGACTGATGCGGGAATAGGCGATACGGTTTTGGTTGTAAAAGAAGGTGCTGCAGTTCAGCAAATCTTGGGACACAAAAATTCACCTGTTAATACTATGATTGTTGCCGTTGTAGATGACATAGACATAATTAAAGAATATTTGTCCCCTTAATAGTAAAAAAAAATTTTGAATTAAAACTTTCTTTATAAATGTAAATCCTGCATACAATTGACAACATTAGATTTTGAAAAACTAGTCCTACTCCGCTTATTCTTAAATGTAGATGGAATCGGTCCCCAAAAACTTTTAAACCTTTACGCAAGTTTCAATAGCTTCGAAGCTATTTTGGACAGCACTCACAATGAATTACTTAGAGTACCCGGAATAAGTAAAATATTAGCTGGTAAAATATTAAAGATTAAGTCGAATTTTATAAACGAGAAGGAATTATTAGAAAAAGAATTAGAAAAATTAAATAGTCTGAACGGAAATATTATTACCTTTTGGGATAAAGATTATCCTTCACTCCTTAAAAACATCTACTCTCCGCCTCTTATTTTATATACATTAGGAAATTTTTTGGAAGTTGATAAATATTCCATTGCAGTTGTTGGAACAAGACGAGCAACAAATTACGGTAAATGGGCTGCCGAATTTATAGTTGGCAATTTAGCTCAGCAAAATATAACAATCATCAGTGGTTTGGCAAGAGGTATTGATTCAATAGCTCACAGAACCACTCTGAAAAAAGGGGGCAGAACAATTGCAGTAATTGGCTCAGGCTTAGACGTAATTTATCCGCCTGAGAACAGGACTCTTTTTCGGGAGATTGCTGAGAACGGAGTAATTGTGAGCGAATATCCATTAGGTACTAAACCGGATGCTCAAAATTTCCCAAAGAGAAATAGAATAATTTCCGGACTGTCACTCGGAACAGTTGTAATTGAAACAAGAACTAACGGAGGCGCCATGCAGACTGCTGCTTTTGCGCTTGACCAAAACCGGGAAGTTTTTGCCGTACCCGGTAATTTAAAAGTACCGCAAAGCGAAGGCACAAATTCACTAATAAAAAAAGGCGAGGCAAAATTAGTTACAAACGGTGAAGACATACTTCAAGAATTAGACTTAAAATTAAAACCCATCATCGGGAAAACTATTCCCAAACCTTCTATTGATTTAAACTTGTTTGAAGAAAAAATAATTAATACCTTAAATTATGAAGCAAAACACATCGATGTAATTTCAGCGGAAGCTTCTATAAATACTTCCGAATGTTTGGTACATTTATTATCTCTAGAATTTAAAGGATTAGTAAAGCAGCTACCTGGTAAAAATTTTATGTTAATGTAATTTTATTCTTTTCATTTTATTTCGTACACTTGCCAAGCAAAATCTCCATCTAAAAACGGAGTTTAAAAACACAAAAAAATGGTTTAACCTTTCATGAATTAGTATTTCTTCTTCCCTTTCCAAAGCTGCTTTAGCCTGTCCCTAATTTTTTTTTCCTGCCCATTTTCAGAAGGAAAATAATATTGTGCATTTTTTAATTCATCCGGCAGATAACTTTCGGCAATGAAATTATTTGCAAAATTATGCGGATACTTATATTCTTTTCCGTAACCAATTTCTTTCATAAGTTTTGTAGGAGCATTCCTAAGATGCAAAGGAACGGGAAACAATTTCTTTTTCTTTACATCATTTAGAGCTTTCTCAATTCCCATATACGAAGCATTACTTTTGGGTGAACCGGCAAGATAAGTTGCGCATTGGGCTAAAACTATTCTTGCTTCTGGCATACCGATTTTTTCTACTGCGCTAAAGGCAGCTTCTGCAAGCACTAACGCATTCGGGGAAGAATTCCCAATATCTTCGGAAGCAAAAACAATCATTCTGCGAGCTATAAATAGCGGATCTTCTCCTCCCTCCATCATTCTTGCCATCCAGTATAGCGCCGCATCAGGATCACTGCCGCGCAAACTTTTTATGAATGCGGAAATTATGTTGTAATGTTCTTCTCCCGTTTTATCATAATTGGACTTTTTACTCTGAACAATATTTTCAAGAACATCTTTGGTAATCCGTACCGGAGTTCTGCCTAATTCATGAATAACAGCTGCTTCAAATATGTTGAGCATAATTCTCGCATCACCGCCTGAAAGATAGATTAAAAAGTCTTTATCTATTTCTGCTATTTCCAGGTTAGATAAGAACTCGTCTTTAGACAATGCAAAATCCAGAATACCGGTTAAATCTTTTTCCGACAACTCATCAAGAATGAATACTCTCATTCTTGATCTCAAAGCAGGAATAACTTCAAACGACGGGTTTTCCGTGGTAGCGCCGATTAAAATAATTTTACCGGATTCAACCGAAGAAAGCAATGCATCTTGCTGCGCCTTGTTAAATCTATGAATCTCATCTATAAAGAGAACAGTTCTTTTTCCGTAATCCATATTTCTTTCGGAAATTTCAATAACTTTTCTAATGTCTTTTACACCGGAAGATACCGCATTGATTTTATAAAAATCCGAGTTTGTCTTTTCGGAAATAATTTTTGCTAGAGTAGTTTTTCCACTGCCAGGAGGTCCCCACAAAATGAAAGAGCTTAGCGTATCGTTCTCAATCATAGTTAAAATAGGTTTACCTTTTCCTACTAGTTTGTCCTGTCCTACAAACTCGCTTATTGTTTTAGGTCTAATTCTTTCGGCTAGAGGTATTTGAGGAATTGATATATTTTTTTTTGTCGGCAAAAGGTTCTATTTATTTTTAATTACAAATTCTTCTTCATTTTTCTTCTTCATATTGTATTTCTCACGGGCAACTTCTTCCACTTTTTTATCACTATGCTTCAACGAATCTATTTCACCTTTGAGCGATTTTATCTGATTGGTTGATTTGCTAATATTGTTGTCTAACGTTTTAACTTCACTTTTCAATCCAAAATATTTAATTGCTCCGTTATTATTAAACAAAAGATATCCTACTGATAAAACCAGCACAGCAAAATAGATAAGCTTCAATATTCTATTTTTTTCTTTCTTCTTTTTCCTTGTCATCGAATTGCTTTTGAAATAATTTTATCAATTAACCCGCCAAAGGTCATTCCCTCCGCAATTGCCATTTTAGGCAGCAAACTATGGTTCGTCATTCCAGGTAATGTATTTACCTCCAAACAGAACATTTCCAAGTTGCTGTTTAATCTAAAATCAACACGACCGTAACCATTACAGCCGAGAGAGTTAAATGCCAGTAATGCCTGCTGCTGTAAATGCCGTTTTGTCATTTCCGGTAAACTTGCAGGGACTTCATATTCCGACATACCATCGGTATATTTACATTCATAATCATATAGCTCATGCTTCGGCTTAATTTCAAGAACCGGCAAAGCATGGTTGCCTATTACACCAACGGCCATTTCCCGTCCCGGAATAAATTCTTCAACAATTACGCGCTCCGCATACTTAAATGCTAAATCTAATCCGCTTATAATTTCAGTCTCTGAATGGCAAACAGACAAACCGATAGTTGAACCTTGGTCGTTAGGTTTAATAATACACGGATAACCGAAAAACTTATTTATTTTTTTCTTTATTAATTCAAGATTGTGGTTTTTTCTAAAAGTTAAAAACCATTTCGGTGTATGTACATCAAAATGCTTAAAAAGCACTTTTGAAGTAGATTTATCCATTGACAGCGCACTTGCCAAAACACCGGAACCGGTATATTTAATTCCCTTTAATTCCAAAAGAGATTGGATAATGCCATCTTCTCCGTTTTTACCGTGTAAAGCAATTAGAACCAAATCTATATTATCAAACAAAGACGAGTTAATTGCTTTAATATAGTTATCGCTGGAAACATGAGCAAAATCATCGCTTTGAAAGAACAACTCTTGAACGGTCGGTTGTTCAACTCCGTAAGCCGGATCTACCAATCTAATATTATGTCCCAGCTTCTGCAAAGCATTATACATCGCTTTACCCGAAGCTTTAGAAACTTCGCGCTCAGGCGATGAACCTCCAATTAACAATGCTATATTCAATTTATTTAATTCCAATAATTATTTTAATTAAAA
>CBEVZC010000147.1:0-7033 GCA_965554225.1 uncultured bacterium
ATTTAATATTTATTTATTAATAAAAAAGTAATAGATGTTAAAGAAAATACAAGCTCTTTTTTTAATCATTTTTATAATAAATTCTGCTTTTCTTTTTGCACAAATTAAGATTACCGAGCTTCCGCAAGCAGATTTAAATAAAGTCGATTCAATATTTTTTGATTTAACAAAAACACGTAGTTTAATTGACTTAAACTCAGGTTGGAAAATTTATGCTGCCGATAAACCAGACCAAAAGACAGAAGTTTCAGTTCCATCACTTATTGCTTCCGATAAAGAATTTGTTTTTGAGAAAGAATTAAAGTTTAGCGCAGCGGAGCTGACAAATTATGAAATGGAATTGGTCTTTGAAGGTTTAAACTATTCTTGTAAAGTATCGCTAAACAATGTCAGTCTTTATATGCATACCGGCGGTTCTTATCCGTTTACTATTAAAATTCCTAAAGAAATCTTAAACTATGATTTGCCTAATGTATTAAGGCTTTCAATTAAACATAAATTGGATTCACGTAATACAATACCCGTCAAACAGCGTTTTCTATTTCCAAAATCGGAAGGCGGAATTTTTAGAGACGCATATATACATTTAGTTCCTACTATTGCCGTAACAAAAGTTAGTTACACATTTAAAAAAGCGAAGAAAGCAAATAGAATAAACCTGGAACTAAAATACGATATTACAAAGCATGCGACCTCTGAAAGTTCTAATAAAAATAAGAATTACAAATGTTACGTTCAGTTTATTGATACTGAGAAAAGCACCGTTCTGTATTCGAGAGATTATAATATTAAATTTCCGGAATCTGACGTTGTTGAAAAAACTAACCAGATTTCTTTAATCCGGCCAAAATATTGGACACCTAAAAATCCGCAGCATTATTTCCTAAGGATCGTAGTATTAAACGGCGACAGCTTAATTGATGAATACAAAAAACAAATTGCGCTGAAAATAATTACTAAGAAAAACAATATCTTGTTCTTAAATGGAAAACAAATAACATTTAATGGTACAACTTATTTACCGCCTTCAAAATTATTTATCCAAAGCGGATATTATGAATCATTAAAAAGAGATTTTCAGATAATTAAAAACGCCGGATTTAACGCAGTCCGGTTTGCAAATTCTGCACCTCATCCTTATGCATTAAAATTATGTGACGATTTGGGATTGTTTGCCTTTATTGAAATACCTTTGAATTCTATACCCGAACAGCTGACAAGTGACGATGAGTTTTTGAAGAGAAGTCAGAATTACATGAACAACTTTATTACTTCTTATTCAAATTATCCTTCTGTTCTTGCAGTTGGTGTAGGAAGTTCTTTTTTACCAAAATCAAATGAGCACAAAAAATTCATCGAACAATTAACATCAATTGTTAAATCCAAAACTAATTTTTACACCTATGCATCATTTGTCGGCATTCCCAAAGATACAATTCGTAACCTTGATTTCTATGGAATCGAACTATATTCAAAAGATTTTAGAACCAAGTCATTTTCGGAAACTTCAATTAATTCGCACAAATACTTCATTAGTCAAGCCACATACCCTACTTACCTTGGAAGTTCCAACGGTTATCTGAATAGATTTTCATACGAAGCACAAGCCAAATATTTCAGCGATATCATTTCATCATCCAAGCAAAATAAATTATCCGGTTATTTTCTAAATTCTATGTTCGATTTTAGAGGTGATTTCGCCCCGTTTTACAGTGGCTACGACATTAATAAAGTTTATAAAATAGGTATTTTAGGTGAAGACAGAGCAACGGATAGAATATCATACAGCTTAATTAAATCCAAGATTACTAAAACAGGAAAAGTAACCATTCCGGTTGGAAGCGAGAAAGACGACTCACCATTATTTTTCATTATTGTTAGCCTTGTACTTTCTTTATTCTTAGGATTGATTATTAACTCTAAGCGAAAGTTTAGAGAAGACGCAATTAGAGCTTTGTTGAGACCTTATAATTTTTATGCGGATATAAGAGACCAAAGGATCTTATCGGGATTGAATACAAATGCACTTATGATTTTGCTTGCCGGTTCACATTCGCTTTTATTAACAAATTTATTATTCTTTCTTAAAAACAACATTTTGCTTGAAAAAACTATAGTAGCTTTCGGCTCTGATAAGTTTGTTAACATAATCAATTTCTTAGCGTGGAACCCGGTTGAATCATTTATATATCTTTTTATTTTATCCATCATTATGTTTTTCTTCTTTTCGATAATTTTTCAATTTGCCTCTTTTTTCATAAAAAACAAAGTCTTGTTTTCAAGTATCTATTACGTTGTAATCTGGGCATTTCTTCCACTAGCTGTTTTATTACCGGTTGAGCTTGTTCTTTATAGAATATTGATTGCTAATACGATTAATTTTTATATTTACATTTTCTTACTTGTGTATGCTCTCTGGCTAATCCAAAGATTATTAAAAGGAATATTTGTAATATTCGATACACGACCATCAGTTGTTTATTTAATGAGTTTTGCAGTAACGGTAGCAGTTATAGGAATAATACTTTTTTATTTCCAGTTTAAAGATTCTGCTATTTATTATATTATAAATGCAGCAAAACAATATAAATTTATATCAGGTTAATATAACTTGTTTTTATCAAAATTAGAAATATTTGGATTTAAATCCTTCGCGACCAAAACAACTCTTAACTTTACTCGCGGCATAACAGGTGTAGTAGGACCAAACGGTTCAGGTAAGACAAATATAGTTGACGCAATTAGGTGGTGCCTTGGCGAACAAAAGTCCAGCACTCTTAGAAGTGATAAAATGGAAAACGTTATCTTTAACGGCACTAACAACAAAAAACCTATGGGAATGTCCGAGGTTTCTTTAACTCTGGTTAACGATAGGGGTATTCTTCCTTCTGAATATACAGAGATCACAATAACACGAAGAATTTTCAGATCGGGAGAAAGCGAATATCTTCTTAATAAAAACGTATGCAGACTAAAAGATATAACCAACCTGTTCATGGATACAGGAATGGCAACAAATGCTTATTCGGTTATCGAATTAAAAATGGTTGAGAATATTTTAAGCAGTAAGGCTGATGAAAGAAGGAAGATGTTTGAAGAAGCAGCAGGAGTAAACAAGTATAAACTCAGAAGAAGGCTTTCACTTAAAAGGTTAGATGAGGTTAAATCGGATTTAACACGAGTAAACGATATAGTTTCTGAAGTTGAGAAAAATGTTAGGTCACTTGAAAGACAGTCAAAAAAAGCCAACCGTTACAACCACTTGCAATCAGAGCTGAGAGAAAAAGAAATTGATTTAGCGGAAAGAGAGCTGGCAAATTTAACTTTAGAACTTTCAACTTTACAAAAACAAAAAGACGAGCTGACATTTGGAAAAGACGAAATTGACGAACAAATAAAAAGTTCGGAAAACGGACTGGTAACCTTACGGGAAGCCATTTCCGAAAAAGAAACAAAGCTGCGGGAAAAACTAAATGAGCTTTCTTCACTTTCAGGAAAAATCTATACTAATAAGAAAAATGTTTCGGTTGCTGATGAAAGGAAAAAGTCTCTTGAAGAAAATATTAAAAATTACAAAGCTGAAATTGAAGAATTAAAAACACAAAATGAAGAATCGGATGAAAAGCTGAAGAATTATAATGAAACTAAAATTCGATTAAAATCCCTTATTGAAGAGAAGAAATCTTTTATTGAAACTAACGAAAAAGTTTTAGAAGGAAAGAAAAATCATCTTACCGAGTTAAAAGCCTTTTTAAAATCTAAAAATGAAGACTCTGTTGAGTTATTTCAAAATTATTCATCAAAAGAAAATCGGCTGTCAAATCTCAAGAATTATCAGGCAACTTCAAATGATAGTATAAATAAGTTAAACGAAAAGATTCAAAAGCTCACTTCCGATATTGCAAAAAGTGTCGGTTACCTTGAGAATCTTGAACAGGAAAAATCAAAAGCTAAAGATGAACTAAGCAATTCCGAATCTCTTTACTCCAAACGATTAGACGAGAAAGAATCCCTCGAGAAAAAATTAAGTTCATTAAAAGATAATGAGCTGGAAGAAAAAGGAACTATAAATAATCTTAAAACTAAAATCGATTTTTATCAATCACTAATTACAAATCTGGAAGGTATTTCCGGCGGTTCAAAAATTCTTCTGGAAAGTGAAGGTTGGACAGATAAAGAAAAAACTCTTTTTGCAGATGTAGGGAACACAGACGCAGAATTTCAATTAGCTCTTGAAGTTGCACTAAAAAATGTTCTTAACAGCCTCTTGATAGACGATTTAAATGATTTACAAAAAGCTATAGAATACTTAAAGAAAAACGATCTCGGTAAAGCTTCGTTTTACCTTTTAGGCAACGGAACAAAGAAAAAAGGGTTTCTTAACAAATTGCAAAATTTCACAACTCGCAGAGAAGCCAAAAAAGTAGAAAAAAAACAGGGATTTATTGCTTGGGCAAAATCATTAGTAACATCAACCGAAAAATGGCAACCTTATTTCGAAAAAATTCTTATTAATACTGCCGTTGTAAAGGATTTGGACACGGCAATTAAGTTACATAACGAGTTCAAGGAATTTAACTTTTCCACACTAGACGGGGACTTTATTCAAAATGACGGTGTTATTGTTGCCGGTTCTTTTGCTAAAATAGACCAAACACTTTTTGGGAGGAAAAAACTTCTTGAAGAATTAAAAGACCAATATCCGAAATACGAAGCAAACCTGAGAAAACTACATGATTTTATTTCAGAGACAGAAAACGAAATATCCAGAATTGATTTGAAGGTTTTGTCTGATCAAGGTAAAATTATTTTAAATGATATTAACAACATTGAAAAACAGATAGCTAAATTTGAATTCGAGAAGAATAAAGCGTCGGAGGAAATAGAAAAAACTCAGCAAGAAATACACGATTTTGTTAATCAGATAAATACTTACGACACGGAAATTATAACACTTACGGAAGAGATAAATTTACTAACCGATAAAAAGCAAAATATTTCAGCAGATCTTTCCACTATTGAAAAAGAAGTTAGTGAAGCCGAAGAAGATTACAATGCCGCACAATCCGAGTTGAACAAACAAAATCTTGAGCTTGAACGATTAAAAGGCGAACTCCATAGTTCAATAAACAACATTAAAAGAACGGAAGAGAATCTTCTATCTATTAAAGAAACTATTGACCGCAGAAATAAAGAGATATCTTCTGCACACGAGGAAATCTCCGGACTTGACGAAATCATCTCTTCAAGTGATAATGAATACGAAGTTCTTCTTCAGCAGAATACGGAACTTGAAAAAAGCAAAGATGAGTTAGAAGTAAATGTAAATGAGATGAAAAATAAGATGACCGAAAGTGAAAAACGGTTAAACAGGTTGAGGAATGAAAGACAATCGCTTTCGGATAATGTTTACAAAGTTGACCTGAGGAACAATGAACTTTCAATGAAAATTGAAAATTTAAGAAATTCGATTCAGGAAGAATATTCATTGGAACTTCAATTAAAAGACTTTGAAGACCTACACGAATTTAACTTTTCCGAAAGAGCGAATGAGGTTTCAAGGTTAAAAGAGAAAATTAGAAACTTAGGACCGATTAATTTACTTGCCTACAACGAGTACGAAGAAGAAAAGGAAAGACTAGATTTTCTTCATCAACAGAGAGATGATTTAATTGAATCGGAAAAGGATTTAATCAATACGATAAAAAATATAAATGAATCTGCTCAGAATGTTTTCTTCGAAATATTTGAAGAAATCAGAAAGAATTTCACAAACATATTCCAAACATTATTTGACCCCGAAGACGAAGCAGATTTAAAATTAGAAGAAGGTGTTGATCCGCTTGAAGCAAAAATTGAAATTATTGCAAAACCAAAAGGTAAACGCCCAACTTCTATCGAGTTGCTTTCCGGAGGGGAAAAAACTTTAACCGCTACGGCTCTTCTCTTTGCTATTTATTTGGTCAAGCCAAGTCCTTTCTGTATTATGGATGAAGTTGATGCCCCGTTAGACGATGCAAACGTTGACCGGTTTACAAAATTACTGAAGGAGTTCAGTGACAGAACTCAATTTATAATTGTAACTCACAACAAAAGAAGCATGGAAGCATCCGAAACAATGTACGGCGTAACTATGCAGGAAGAAGGAATTTCCAAATTAGTCGGTGTACAGTTCAACGACCAAATAAATGTTCCGGCGTAAAATATGAACAACGACCATAAAACTTTTAAAATTTTCGTAGACTTTGATGGAACAATTACACAGAAAGATGTCGGGGAGAATATGTTTCTTACTTTTGGCGATCCTGAAAAAGCTAATGAAATTATTCAACTTTGGTTGGATAGAAAGATCACATCTACTCAAACATGGGATTTACTTTGCAAAACGGTAGACAATTTTAACTTTGACGAATTTGATAAATTTCTCGACGATATGAAAATTGACGAATCTTTTCATTCTTTTACCAATTATTGTAAAAGGAATAATTATACGCTTAAAATTTTAAGCGACGGACTGGATTACTACATTAAAAATATTTTAAAACGTGAAAATCTTTTGGATATTGAGCATTTCACTAATAAAGTAACCTTTGATAAAAACAATAACCTAATTTGTGAATTCCCTTATACTGACGAAGAATGTAAACTTTGCGCTAATTGCAAAAGAAACCACATTATCAACAACAGCAGCGACGATGATTATACCGTCTACATTGGTGATGGTTGGTCGGATACTTGTCCGGCACAATATTGTGATTTTATATTTGCTAAAAAGTCTTTACTGAAATTTTGCGAACAAAATAGGATTTCTTATTTCCCGTTTGAAAACTTTAATGATATCTCAATTCGTTTAGATGAACTAAGTAAGAAAAAGAAACTGAAAAAAAGGCATCAAGCTTTTCTTAAAAGAAGAGAAGCATATATGCAAGGATAATTACAAATTCAATTATTATAAGTTAAAGATATGAGCAATTTACCTAAGTTAGTTTTTAAATATAGAAGTTATACACCTATCCCCTTTCTTTTAGTGATG
>CBEVZC010000148.1:0-7029 GCA_965554225.1 uncultured bacterium
TGCGAACTTAACTCACGTCCTTTTGAATATGCATTTCTTCTCGATGCGTTGAAGGATGAACAATCTCAAGGAATTACAATTGATTCTGCCAGAGTATTTTTCAAAACTAACTCAAGGGATTATATCATTATCGATGCTCCCGGGCATATAGAATTTCTGAAAAATATGGTTTCCGGCGCTGCACGGGCTGAAGCTGCTCTTCTTGTAATAGATGCACATGAAGGCGTTCAGGAAAACTCGCGCCGGCATGGTTATATGCTCTCTATGCTTGGAATAAATCAAATTACTGTTTTGGTAAATAAAATGGATTTGGTTGAGTACAAACAAGATATCTATGATGCAATTGTTAAAGAATATACTGATTTTCTGTCGGATATAAACGTAGTACCAAGTAATTTCATACCGGTCAGCGGATTTGAAGGCGATAATATTGCATCACTCAGTGAGAAAATGGATTGGTATTCCGGTGAAACCGTATTGCAAATTCTAGACGATTTTAAGAAGGAAGAAGTACCCTTGGATAAAGCTTTTAGAATGCCGGTTCAGGATGTTTATAAATTTACAAAAAGTGGCGATAGCAGAAGGATTGTTGCGGGAACTGTTGAGAGCGGATCTATTTCCGTAGGAGATGAAGTTGTGTTTTATCCTTCAGGGAAAAGAAGTAAAGTTAAGTCTATCGAGTCGTTTAATATGCCTAAAAAAACAAAAGTGGTTGTAAACGAGGCAGCCGGTTTTACATTGGAAGAGCAAATTTATGTTACACGCGGTGAACTGGCTGCAAAAGGGAATGAACAAAAACCGCAAACGGGCAAAAAGCTGAAAGTTAATTTGTTTTGGTTAGGTAGAAATCCGCTGATCAAAAAGAAAGAATATTTCTTAAAACTCGGCACTGCTAAAGTTGGTGCAAAGTTGGAATCGATTCAAAGAGTAATTAATGCTTCCAACCTTGATGCGGAAGAAACTAAAGAAAGAATCGATCGTCATGAAGTTGCCGAATGTGTTTTCCAATTAAACAGGGCAATAGCATTTGATAAAATGGAGGATAGTGCTTCTACAAGCAGATTTGTAATCGTTGATGAATATGAAATATCCGGTGGCGGAATTATTAGAAATGTTTTAGAAGATAAACACGCTTGGGTTCGCGATAAAGTTATCCTGCGAAATTATAAGTGGGAAAAGAGTATTATTGCTAACGAAGAAAGAGCTGAAAAATATAATCAAAAATCCACGCTAATTTTAATAACCGGACCTGTTAAATCCGGTAAAAAAGCTGTTGCAAAGAATTTGGAATCGAAATTATTTATTGACGGTAAAATTGTTTACTTCTTAGGAATTGGTAGTGTCCTTTACGGTGTTGATGCGGATATTAAAGGTAAAAACGGTGGCAACAAATCAGAACATTTAAGAAGATTAGCTGAAGTCGCCCATATTTTAACCGATGCGGGTGTTATACTTATTGTAACAGCACGCGAGCTTTCGCAAGATGATTTGGAAATTATTAAAACAACTGTTATGCCAGACAAAATTGAAACGGTTTGGGTCGGCGAAGATGTAACTACCGATATAGCTTATGATTTGAAAGTCCCGGGGAATTTAGACATAGAACTTTCGGCAAATCAAATAAAAGAACTTCTGCAGGAAAAGGGTATTATCTTTAAACCTTGGTGATACTTAAATAAAACCTAAGGTTAAAAAATAAAATAATGATAGAGCAAATAATAAAAATAGCTATTGATGCAGGTAAAGCAATAATGGAAGTTTATCACTCCGCAGATTTTGGAGTTGAAATGAAAGCTGATAATTCACCGTTAACTTTAGCTGATAAAGCATCGGACGAAATAATAAAAGCCGCACTTACCGAAACATTTCCGGATATTCCAATTCTATCTGAAGAGGGTAGAGACATTCCATACGAAGAAAGAAAAGACTGGGGAAAGTTCTGGCTTGTTGATCCGCTCGACGGTACAAAAGAGTTTATTAAAAAAAACGACGAGTTTACAGTAAACATTGCATTAATTAAAAATAACATTCCTGTTCTCGGTGTAATTTACGCACCGGCATTAGAAAATCAGAATACGGAAGTCAGAATACAGAAGCCGGGAGAAGGAACCTTCAACCGAATTGAAATACCTTTTGGGACTTTATATTACGGTCAAAAAAAATCGGGTGCATTTAGGCAAGTAAGCGGAAGTGAGCCCGAGAAAATTTCAGTTAATAAAGATAAATCGAGGGGAATTGTAGCGGTACGAAGCCGTTCCCATGCGGCACCCGAAGAAGAAATCATTTACAAAGAATATGGTGTTACTAAAACAATTCCGGGCGGAAGCTCGTTAAAATTTTGCAAAGTAGCCGACGGCAGCGCTCACATATATTATAGATACGGACCAACAATGGAATGGGACGTAGGCGCCGGATACGCAATTGCCGAATCTGCAGGAGCTGTTATCGAGGGAATTGTATTCAATAAAGAAAATTTACTGAACAGTTCTTTTTTGGTAAGAAGTATTTAAATGTTTTAAATAGAGTTAAGATGCAAATTAAGTATGAAATCTATTACTAAAGACGCGAACAAAGGAAGGTTTAAAGGAATGACTCCCGAAAAAAAGCTTGAACTTTCTTTAAGGCTATATTATTCGGCAAGAGAGTTAAAAGAAGCATCTTTAAGAACATTTCATCCTGATTGGGACGATGAAAAAATTGAAGAGGAAGTAAGGAGGGTTTTTCTATATGCAAGAACTTAATTTATTTAGAATATTTACGGAAAAATTTAATATTCTTAATATCCCTTATGCAATAACCGGTTCTGTAGCTTCTATTATTTATGGTGAACCAAGAATAACGCACGACATCGATATTTTACTTATTTTGACGGAAGTAAATATTCAAAACCTTATTGATGCTTTCCCAAGTAACGATTTCTATATCCCGCCCTTAGAAGTTATAAATAATGAAATTCATAGAGAGACTAGAGGACATTGCAATATAATACATAATAAGACAGCTTTCAAAGCTGATGTTTATTTTGCCGGGAACGATCAACTGCAAAATTGGGCAATCAAAAATGCAAAGGAAATATCTTTTGCTGATAGTAAAATAATGATAGCTCCGCCGGAATATGTTGTAGTTAAAAAATTGGAATTTTATAAAGAAGGGAAAGCCCAAAAACACATAATGGATATTAAAGCAATTATTACTAATTCAAAAGATTTAATAAATTTTAAGACATTAAATAGTTTTTTGTCTAAATATAATTTAGAAAAGGAATGGAAGAATGTTAATTTAGCTAAATAGTTTTCTTTATTTTTATAATATCTCTACTAAAATTTACGATTAATTTAAAAACAATTGTTCAATTTTTACATTTAATCAATCAACCAATCAATCAATCATTCATTCATTCATTTTTTTATATTTAATTATGTAAGGTATTAACATGAAAGTTCCACTACTTGACTTAAAAGCACAATATAAAACATTAAAAGACGAGCTCGATATAGCAATAATTTCTGTTGCCGAATCGCAGTATTTTATACTTGGACCTGAAGTACAAAAGCTGGAAGAATCAATAGCCGGCTATATAGGAGCTAAAAAGACAATTGGAGTTTCATCCGGTACCGATGCATTGCTTATTGCACTAATGGCAGTTAATATTAAACCGGGTGATGAAGTTATAGTGCCTACATTTTCATTTTTTGCTACGGCAGGAGTTGTATCGCGTTTGAATGCAATTCCGGTTTTTGTAGATATTAATCCCGTTACTTTTAATATTGATCCGGCAAAAATAGAAGAAAAAATTACCGGCAAAACAAAAGCAATTATTCCGGTTCATTTGTACGGACAAAGCGCGGATATGAAACCAATAATGGAAATTGCTAAAAAGCATAATCTTAAAGTGATTGAAGACGGTGCACAGGCAATCGGAGTGCAATACAAAGACGGAAGACATGTGGGAACAATTGGCGATATAGGTTGTTTTTCATTTTTCCCAAGTAAAAATCTTGGCGGTTATGGCGATGGCGGAATGGTAGCCACAATGGACGAAGAACTCGGTGAAACATTAAGAATTTTAAGAGTTCACGGCGGTAAACCTAAATACTATCATAGTATGATTGGAGGTAATTTTAGATTGGATGCGATTCAAGCTGCCGTACTTAATGTTAAACTTCCGCATTTAGATAGCTGGTCGGAGAAACGAAGGGAAAATGCAAAACTTTACACAAAATTATTTACAGAAGCGGGTCTGGCTGAAGAAGAAGGCAAAACGGAATTCGACGATAACAATAAAGTGCTGCTTCCCAAACCAATTTATAAACCATCAATGAAGTCGAGTGACAGTGAGACAATTGATGCTAAACGAAGTGAAGCAAATGACTCAATGGCTAATAATAGTTCATTAGTCAATTACCATATTTACAACCAATACGTAATAAGGGTTGAAAAACGTGACGAACTTAGAATTTTCTTAAAAGAAAATGGAATAGCTACGGAAATTTACTATCCGGTACCTTTCCATAAGCAGGAATGCTTTAAAGATGTTATTGCCAATCAGTCAATCAATCAATCTTCTTTCGTAAATGCAGATTTTGCAGCGGAACACTCTTTGGCATTACCGGTTTATCCTGAACTGAGTACAGAACAAATTGAGTATGTTGTCGAAAAAATTAAAGATTTTATTGGTTAAAAAATATATTTTAGTAAAGATGGAAAATGAAATAAAAAAATATTTAGAGCAATACGATTTTATAGTCTTTGCCCTGATTTTCGGGTCTTATGCTTCACACAAAATAAGTAGTAAAAGTGATCTGGATATCGGAATCTACAACAAAGAAAGTATGGATTTACTCTTATTAGGTAGAATGATTACAGATTTGGAGAAAATTACGAATATAAAAATTGACTTACTCGAGTTAAAAGACATTTATAAAAAATCGCCGATTTTGGCATATCAAATTGTTACGAACAATAGATTATTGTTTTCTAAAAATGAAGATATTTTTATTGCATTCAAAAGAAAATCGTTTCTATATTATTTTGATACAGAGAAATTAAGAAAATCCGTAAATACTGCTTTTTATAAACGTATTTCGTCAAAAAACTTTGGAAAAAGAAACTATGCTTGAGCGATTGGAACAATTGGAAAGAAATGTAATTGAGTTGGAAAAATTTAGGAGTAAAAATGAACTTGAGGAAATAAAAAAAAATTTGCAGCTGCAATGGATAATAAGATATGGTCTTTTTGAGTCGATTCAAATTGTCATAGATATTAGTTGCCATTTGGTAACTAAATATAATTTAGGTAATCCTAAAACTTATAGCGAATGTGTTGAATTTTTAAAACAAGAAAAATATTTGAATACCACAATTTCTGATAAACTACTTGGAATGATCGGTTTAAGAAACATTCTTATTCATGAATATGTTGAAATAAATGTTGAAAAATTATATGATTTGTTAAATCATTTGGCAGATTTTAAAACCTTTGCTAATGAAGTAAAAGATATTATTTGACTTAATGAAGTTAATACAAATTAAATTATTATCTTTTTATTTCACAAGAATCTTTTCAAGATGTTATTGCCAATCAGTCAATCAATCAATCTTCTTTCGTAAATGCAGATTGAGTATGTTGTCGAAAAAATTAAAGATTTTGTTAGCTAAATAATATTTCCTATAAAATGAAGAGGAAATTATTGAAGCAATAACTTTAGCAGTTGATGTTTATAAAAAAATGCTAATTATTTATAACAATATTAAGAAGCTTGCTAATGCAAGGAAAAAATATGATACATAAAAATTCTAAAATTTATATTGCCGGACATAACGGTATGGTTGGGTCGGCTATACTAAGAAAGTATAGACAAGAAGGGTATGAAAACATTATAGCTAAATCTTCTTCCGAATTAGACTTGAAAAATCAGAATCAAGTTAATGAATTTTTTAACGATGTTAAACCGGAATATGTAATAATTGCTGCTGCAAAAGTAGGCGGAATATTAGCAAATAATACATATCGTGCTGAGTTTATTTACGATAATTTAATGATTGAAGCAAACGTAATTCATGCTGCTTACGAAAATAATGTAAATAAATTATTATTCCTCGGCAGTTCCTGCATCTATCCTAAATTGGCTCCCCAACCGCTAAAAGAAGAATATCTCCTCTCCGGTTATCTTGAAAATACAAATGAACCGTATGCAATTGCTAAAATAGCAGGAATAAAATTATGCGAGAATTACTATAAACAATACGGAGCAAATTTTTTCTCGGTTATGCCGACTAACCTTTACGGAACAAACGATAATTTCGATTTGAAAACTTCACATGTTTTGCCTGCATTAATTCGTAAAATACACGAAGCCAAGACCTTACAATCAACCAATCCGTCAATCAACCAATCAGTTGTTGTCTGGGGAACTGGAAAACCGAAAAGGGAATTCCTTTACGTTGAAGACCTTGCGGATGCGATTTTCTTTTTAATGAATAAAATAGATGCGAAGGATATTTACAACAGCGGAATATCGCATATTAATATCGGTACCGGTGAAGATTTGTCCATTGCGGAATTGGCAGAGGTAATTAAGAATGCTGTTGGATACGATGGGAAGATTAATTACGACAATAGTAAACCCGACGGTACACCCCGAAAACTTCTCGATGTTTCAAGATTACATGATTTAGGTTGGAAACATAAAACCGGTTTGGAAGAAGGAATAAAGAAGGCGTATGAATGGTATGTGGAAAATGAGAATCAATTAAAAAGGTAAAATTCAAAAGATGGAATAGTAGATTTGTGGAAAAATGGAATGTTGGAATAAGAATGAGAGACTTCTGAAAAATCAGATTATTTAATAGAGAACACTCTAAATTGATTTTTTTTAGAAAATTTATCTTTGTTTTTACTTTAGTTTATTAAAATTTATTTGCTCTTTGACATTTTGAAAACCAAAGCAATCAGTTTTCGCAGTTGCTTCTAGATTTTAGCTGGTTGCAGTTATTAATTTCCTTATATTGTATACAAATGCGGCCATT
>CBEVZC010000149.1:0-6911 GCA_965554225.1 uncultured bacterium
AATAAAATTTAAAAATATTTTTAATAAATTATTTCTCTGTGGCTTATCTTAAAAATAAAATATTAAAATTTACAGTATTTTTCATAATACTTATTGCCTCCAATGTTTTTTCGCAAATTGAAATTACGCGTAACATCACAATAGACGATGGGCTTGCATACTCAGAAGTAACTTGTGCTTACAAAGATTCTCGTGGTATTATTTGGTTTGGAACTTCTGCCGGATTATCAGAATGGAATGGTGTTGATTTTAACAATTACTTTATCTCGGATGGTTTGCCTTCCAGTTTTGTTAAATCTATTTGTGAGTACAATAATAAATTATACGTTGCAACCGATAAAGGGTTGGTCGTAAAAGGAAAAAATCAATTTGTATTTTCCAAAAATTTACCTGACGAACTTAAATCACAAATCAATGAAATATACTTGAGTAGAAATGGCGTATTTTATATTCTTAGTGAAGACTTTGGTTTGTGGAAAAAAGAGGATAATGTTTTTAAAAAAATAGTTAGTAATGAAAAAACAATGATTCCCATTACAATATTAGAACGTGAAAATGGAAAAGTGTTAATCGGCACCAGGACAAATGGAGTATATGAACTAGATGGCGATTCATTAAAGCAAATTATTATCAATGAGTATTTTAGACAATATCCTGTTGTTGATATGGTGGAATTAAATAAAGATACATTATGCATTGCACTTCAGGGATATGGACTTGTTATAAATAGCAGTAGTGAAAAATTTAAAAGTAAAAATTCATATTTCACAGTTAAAAATGGGTTGCCTAGTAAAAATATAAACGATTTGGAACTTACCGGGAATAATCAGCTATACATTGCTACCGCAAATGGAATTGCAATTTTTAAGCATTTCAAAATAATAAAAAAAATCACACAAAGTAACGGCTTGTTCAATGAATTTATTTTAAAAATATTTCCTATCAGAAAAGATACCTTTTTCTTTTTGAGTCAAGGAAATGGAGTTTTTGTATATGCCGAAAATTCCTTTATTACATATAATAAAGCCAGTGGGTTGCTTCATGATAATGTTTGGCGAATTAAAGAGCTGCAAAATGGGTCGATGTGCTTTCTAACCGATGAAGGAATTTCTTTATTGAAGGGCAATAAATTTTCTTACATCACAACAGAAAACGGTTTGGGTGATAATTTAGTAGTTACTCTTTACGAAGCCAGGAATGGAGACCTTTATATTGGCACTTATTCGGATGGAATTAATATTATTTCCAATAATAAAATCAAAAGATTGAACAAAAAATTTGGAATGTTTGACAACACTGTAAGCACAATATTGAAATACAAAGAAGATAGAATCTTTTTCATCTCTCGCAGAAGAGGCATTGCTGTATTTGATGGGAAGAAAATTATTGATACTTTGAAAATCAATGAAGAGTTACCAAATAATGATATACTTTCTTCATTCAAAAAAAGAGACGGAACAATATTAATTGGTGTTGAGAACGAAGGACTTTATAAATATGACGGGAAAAAATTTATTCCATATTTTAATGAAAAAGAGAATTGTTCATTCTGGGCTATCTATGAAGATGAGATTGGAAATTTATACTTAGGCAGTAACGGGAAAGGGCTATTTAGATGCACCCCAGAGGGTAAACGTGATACAATAAATGTCAAAAAAGGACTTTCGAATAATACCGTTGTTGCAATAGTGAGCGATAACAATGGCAATATATATGCAGGGACCGATAAAGGATTAAACATTATAAAGTATTTGGAGAATGGCAAGAGCAAAGTCAGACAACTTTATGAACAGAGTGGTTTGGCAAACAGCGAATGTAATCAAGGAGCATTATATAAAGATAAACAAGGATATATTTGGGTCGGAACTATTGGCGGTGCGACCAGAATAAATTCAAATAAAATGGATAATCCCCAACTCCTGACGCATATAGTTATTTCATCGGTAAAAATAATGGATAAAATAATTACATCGGTTGACAGTTTAAATAATTTGACTTTAGATTACGATAGAAACGATATATCTATTAAATTTGCGGGCTTAAATTATTGCGACCCGAAAATTGTTAAATATAGACACAAACTGGAAAGCAATGATAAAAAATGGATTGTCGATAAAAGGAACGAAGTCCGATATGCAAATTTAGCTCCCGGAAAATACAGATTTTTAGTTTCAGCAAGTAATGCCTGGGGTGTTTGGTCGGAGCCAATAGAAATCTCATTCCAAATCAATAAGCCATTTTGGGAAACCTGGTGGTTTTTGTTGATAATCATAATTAGTATTTCTTCAATAATAGTATTTATAAATAACTATCGTGTTAATCGTCTTCTTGAAATAGAACGGTTAAGAACAAAAATTGCAAGTGATTTACACGATGAAGTAGGCTCTTTGCTCACACAGATTTCTATTTCTGCTAATTTGATAAATTATGATTCGGAGATAGATAAAATTAAAAACCGCGGTAATTTAATAAGAAGTAAAAGTAAAGAAATTATGAGTACAATGAGCGATGTAATTTGGTCAATTGATGCTCGAAATGATAAACTGGAAGATTTGATTGATCGAATGCAGGATTTTGCCTCGACATTATTAAATGAAAAAGAAATTGTTTTACACTTTAACAAAAGCATTGCCAACCCAAAAAAAGAATTAAAAATTGATTTCCGTCAAAATGTATTTTTAATATTTAAAGAAGCAATAAATAACTCTGTAAAACATTGTGATTGTTCTGAAATTAATGTTAATGTAGCCTATAACTTAAAAATTTTTAAAATGAAAATATCAGATAATGGAAAAGGTTTAGATTTAACAAAAGAACATAAAGGTAATGGCATAAAGAATATGAAGATGCGGGCAGAAAAAATAAAGGCGAAAATTGAATTTGAAAATAAAAATGGATTAACTATTAAGTTCCAAAGTAATCTAATTTAGCATCACCTTTTTGTGGTATTGGTTTGCTAATAAAAAAGATATAATTTGAAGTATGATTTCAATAGCAGTAGTAGAAGACATAGAGGAAATAAGAGAACCGATGTTTCAGTTTCTGCAATCACAAAACGATTTTTTAGCTTTGTTTGCAGCAGAATCTGTTGAGGAATTTTTCAAAACTTTGGACCCTGACATTCCGCCCGATGTTATTTTGTTGGATATTGGCTTGCCCGGAATTTCAGGTCTTGGAGCTATAAAGCTAATAAAAGAGAGAATCCCAAACTCGGAAATTATTATGCTTACTGTTTTTGATGATGCAAATAAAATATTCCAGGCAATTTCTTCAGGTGCAAGCGGATATCTATTAAAAAATACTTCTTTGGAAAAGATTAAAGAATCTGTAATTGAGGTGCACAATGGCGGGGCACAGATGTCTTCATCAATTGCAAGAAAAGTCTTTAACTATTTTAACAAAAGTGTTCCCAAAGAATCGGAATATAATTTATCCAACAAAGAAAAAGAGATAGTTGCACAAATTGTAGATGGGTTAAGCTATAAAATGATTGCTGCAAATCTTGGTAATTCAATTGAAACAATTAAAACACACGCAAAAAATATTTACAAAAAACTTCAAGTAAATTCCAAAGCCGAAGTTATTGCCAAATCTTTAAGAGGCGAAATCTAAAAATTTTTTCATCCTTATTTATTCTCTCCAAAACCAACAACACCTCCTACCACAAACGTGGTATTGCCTAGAAGAACATCATATGTTATTATTTATTAGCAATTAATAATTTGTCTGAAAAATGAAATTTCTTTCGGACGAATTGAAAGTAGTATTAAGAGGTAAAAGAAGTTTTTCTGAAATATTATTATCAGAAAAACCAAAAATCATTCAGTTAACAAAAGGTTGTATATGTTAACTCTTTTTGTACATAAAAATATATCTAAATGAAAAACAAATGGGTAAATGTTTTGAGAAAATCTAATTCTATTTTTCTGTTTTTATTGTTTCTCTTTGCCGGGGTCACATTTTACTTTTTCCCCGTAAAAATCGACAAAAATATTCCGCTAAAAAGGTTGGAAAAATTAACGCCTGCTGACAGAATGGATCTAGCGATTAAGCAGGAAATTCTAATGACAAAAGATCCTGCTACCGGTACCGTTCCGAAAGAAAGACTATTAGAAGCAGTAAAGCAACGTGACAGAATGTTGCGAAAAGGTATGAATTCCATACCGGGCATAACATGGGAAGAAAGAGGACCGAATAACTTCCCGGGAAGAACGCGTGCTATAATGATTGACCCGAATGACCCTACTAAGAAAACTATTTGGGCGGCAAGTGTTTCCGGCGGTTTGTGGAAAACCACTGATATCACGGCAGACCCTCCGGTTTGGCAGAATGTTAATGACTTCTTTAACAATCTGGCTATAGTTTCACTGGCTTACGACCCCACAAATACAAACATAATGTATTTTGGAACCGGTGAAATTATTAATTACGGACTCATCGGTGTTAATGGAGTAAAGGGAATGGGGATTTGGAAAACAACGAATGGCGGTGCAACATGGAATTATCTTACCAGCACAAGCGGAACCGAATTTAATTATTGCCAGAGAATCCTCGTAACTAATTTAGGAACGGTTTTAGTCGCAACAGGAAGCGGCGGTGTGCAGCGTTCAACCGATGGAGGTAATACATGGACGAAGGTATTGGGAACTGGTCTTGGTATTACCGGTGCAAATTCCGATTTAGCTTATGATCTTGAAAGAACAACGATACCGGCTAACCAATATACACGTATTTTTGCTTCTCTCAGGGGTTCAATACATTTATCAACCGACGATGGCGTAACATTTAGTGATTCACTGCCTACCGGTGTTACGGCAGATCGAATTGAGTTGGCAGTTACAACAGATTCACATACTCAGTTTGTCATCGCTCTTTTTGAGAAAGATAAAAGAGCAGTAGCAATTAAGAATTCTTTTAATGCCGGCAGTACCTGGAATGATATACCATTACCAACGATACCACCGATATCATCGGATAACGATAGTGTTTTTACAAGAAAGCAGGGAGATTATAATTTAACAATTGATGTTGATCCTAATAATACTAACAATTATTATGTCGGTGGAATTTACTTGCACAGGGGATATTATAACACATATTACCACTACTATTATTGGGAGCAGCTTAATGATAATACTACAATGCACCCTGATCAACACATAATGATTCACGAACCGGGTAATAGCAATCTATTCTATGTAGGTAATGACGGAGGCGTTTACCAGGGGACATTAAACCCCGACGGATCACACACTTTTGTTTTAAAAGGTGAAGGTTATAACACAACTCAGTTTTATTCATGTGCTCTTCATCCCGATTCAAATTCAAATTATTTTCTGGGCGGAACGCAGGATAACGGTTCATTACAATTTTCAAACCCCGGTATCAATGCAGTTGTAGAAGTTAGCCCAGGCGACGGTGGGTTCTGTCATATAGATCAAAATGAACCGCAATTTCAATTTACCAGTTATATAGTTAACAAATATTATTTTCGATCAACCGACGGGGGACAATCATTTGTTGGATTTGATAATTGTGCGACTTGTTCAGGTGGTCTTTTTATTAGCCCAAGTGATTATGATGACGTAAATAATATTATGTATCAATCTGGCTACTTAGATAATTACGAAAGGTGGGATAATCCGACAACTGCCACTCCACCCTACACTTACTCAAAGGATTTCTATATAAATGGTCACGGTAGTTTAATTTCAGCAATTAAGGTGTCTCCTAATACACCTACAACAGTTTACTTTGGTTTTGTCAACGGTTATCTTATACGTGTTGATAATGCGAATACTGATGATAATCAGATTGCCACTTATTTATTAGATGGTAATAGTCCCACTCCTGCAGCATACATTTCTTGTGTTGAAGTTGAAAAGGGAAATGATAATCACATAATAATAACATTTTCCAACTATGGTGTTAACAGTATTTGGGAAACGCTTGACGGAGGCACCACTTGGAATTCGGTTGAAGGTAATTTCCCTGATATTCCTGTTAGGTGGGTTATATTTAATCCATTAGATGCCGATCAGGCATTTATTGCAACCGAATTAGGTGTTTGGAGTACGGATAATTTAGATGGCGCAAATACAGTTTGGGAAACTACCAATTCAGGTTTGGCAAATGTACGCGTTGATATGCTCCAAACCAGAACTTCCGATAATCTTATCTTAGCTGCTACACACGGCAGAGGAATGTTTACAGCACATGTTGGTCCTGTCGCTTTTTTCCATTCCGACAAACAAGAAGTATATCCAAATGAACCTATTTCTTTTATCGATAGTTCGTTTTATGCAACCAGTTGGCTTTGGGACTTTGGTGACGGGACAACTTCCACCGAACAAAATCCGGTTCACGCTTATACAACCTGGGGAACTTATACAGTAACTTTAAGTGTTAATAACGGTTATGATACTGAAGTTAAAACAAATTATATAAAAGTTAGAAAAGTTCTCGGAACTCCTTACCAATTAACCGATGGCGGAAACTTTGAAGTTAATCCGGAAGATTTTAAAGTTGTTACATTAAGCGGAACATCGTGGGAAAGAGGAAATTCTGTAATCCCGGGAAAAGATGGTAATAACAGTCCTTCTAATGCATGGGTTACTGGAATAACGGAAGGTAATTATTCTAATAATTCAATATCGTATTTATATACTCCCGAATTTAATTTTACTGCTGCCGGTCAATATATGATAGGGTTTTATGCTAAATATTCATTAGCTGTTAATAATGATGCAATGGATGGATTTTTCGTTGAGTACTCAATTGATTCCAATAAAACCTGGCAGCCGATTTTTGGAGAGAGAGGCTTTCCTTGGTGGCCCGAATCCGGAATATTTACCGGTCAATCTCCAGATACTAATTCCAATGGATTCAATTTATACTTCAAGGATATTTCA
>CBEVZC010000150.1:0-6850 GCA_965554225.1 uncultured bacterium
TATTTTATTAATGAAATTTGAACCATTGTACTTTACTTTTTTTAATATATAGATAATGTTAACTTATTATACAAATTTTCGAGAATAAAATATTATTCTTAAAAAAAATGGGAACAAAAGTAGAGTTTGCTTTTATTTAAATTTTATACTATCTATCAAACAATAAAGTTTTAATTATAAATCATTAGGAAACATATGAACAATAATCAACCAATCAAACCGAAAGCAAGTAAGCAACATACAAATACGTTTGCTGATTACATAAATTTGATACGTTCAAATTTTTTAGTTATCCTAATCGTTAGTTTGGTAATTTTCTCTTTAACTGTTATTTATGCTCTTACCGCACCGGATGTATACGAGGCGAGCACGGTTTTAAAAATCTCAAAACCACAAGGAAACATTCTTGATAATCCTTTTTCTATGGATTTTGGTCGATCGGGCGGAGATATGTTTATAGCTAACGAAATTGAGACAATTCAAAATATTACCATTAGAGAAATGGTTTCTAAAGTAATAATTGATTCATTTAAAACTTTGGGACAAACCGATAAATTCGATTTGATTTTAAATCACCAAAAAAGTCTGTTTGGGAAAGACAAAGTAGAAGGCATTAAATCGGATAAATCTATTGCCGGTGTATTAGCTAGAAATGTTGAAATAACGCAGAAAAATGGGTTGAACTTCATGCAGATTACAGTTGATTCTCCTTCTCCCTATGAAGCGGCTACAATTGCTAATGCATATGCGAAAGTATACAAGGATTTTAATCTTGCCGAAAGCAGAAAGCAATTTACGGTAATTAAAGAGTTCTTGGAAAAACAAATGGAAGAAAAGCATAATGAGCTTATGCTTGCCGAAGATAGAGTAAAGACATATCAGCTTCGGGATGGTGGAATTGAACTTGGTCAACAGGCTAGTACTTTGGTTTCTACTTTAGCTAAATTTCAATCTGATAGAGATGCGACACATATTGAAATGGCGATGACAAAGAGATCGCTGGATGAATTAAAACAAGATTTTAATAAAAGAAATCCGACATTAGAGAGTTTTCAGGATATTCAAACTGCTGAACCTGCTATAAAAATGCTGCAGGATCAAATAGCCAATTTACAAACTCAAAAAGCGATTGCTATTTCAGGGAATACTAACTTAAACTCAAATTCAAAAATTATTAGAGATTACGATAAAAGAATTGCAAATCTTCAAAGTCAATTACAGAATCGGTTAAACGATTATCGAACAAAAGTTTTTTCTTCTAGCCCTGAAGAATTAAAAGACCTTACACAAAAAATAACCGAGTCCGAGATTAAATATCAAACATTAAAATCGAAGTATAATCAGTTAAACAGTACACTTAGTTCTTATGAACAGCAATTTCAATCTTTGCCAAAGAAAACATTAGACTTAGCAAGATTAGAAAGAGAAAGGCAATCGCTGGAAAAATTATATCTTGTTTTACAAGCTAAGTATGAAGAAGCATTGCTAAATGAGCAATCGGTACCGGGTAATGTTTTAATTATGAGTTCTGCTCGTCCGCCTGAAACCCCGGCGAAACCGAACAGATTGAAGATAATATTGCTCGGGTTAATTGCGGGCTTAGGTGTTGCTTTTGGTTATGTATATGTTAAAAATTATTTTGACCGTACGATTAAAACGCCTGATGATATTGAAGGTTCTAACTTAAATGTTTTGGCATGGATCCCAAGTTTTGAAACAAAGCTTGAAAAAAGGAAAACTAAGTCCGAATTGATTGTTGCAACGGGCGAGGAATCTATAGCCGGTGAATCGTACAGATCATTACGAACAAGAATTCAATTTTCCAAACTTACCGAAGGATCAAATTCAATAATGATTACTTCTTCGGCGCCCCAGGAAGGAAAAACTACAGTTGCTAGCAATTTAGCAGCAAGTTTTGCACAGTCCGGAAAGAAAGTAATTATACTCGACTGTGACTTAAGAATTCCCAGAGTTCACGCTGTGTTTAACGGACTTAATTCACCGGGATTTACAAATTATTTATTTAAGCAAGCGGCGTTTCAAGAAATTTTAAGGAAAACTGAAGTAGAGAATCTTTTTTATATAGCTGCCGGTACAATCCCAACCAATCCTTCGGAAATTCTTGCTTCCCCACAAATGCAGGATTTCTTGAAAAAACTTAAATCCGAGTTTGATATAGTAATTCTTGATGCACCGCCAATCATGACTATAACCGATGCAGAAGTTTTATCTCATTTCGTTGATATGAGTATCTTGGTGGTATTTGCTAAAAGCACGCATGTAGATTGGATGCAGGAATCTGCCGAACTTTTAACTAAAGGCGGACAAAAATCATTTATCGGTGTAGTATTAAATAATTTTGACTACAAAAGCGGGTATAGATCTTATAATAAATATAATCACTCTAAGTACTATACTCGTATGGGTAAAACAAAGCAAAATGAATGGGCAAAAGGTAAATCAGCCTAAGTTTAGAAAACTAAAATAAACAATTCGTTCAATCATCAGGTAAAAAGCAATTTTTACCTGATGATACCTTTTAAGCACTAAATCTAATAGTAGCAATCCAATTGCAAAACAATAAAGAAAAAACCATATTTGCAGACTTTCACGTGCATATCCATGCTTGTTTTAACTTGAATGTCTTCTTGAATAATGCGGTTGAAAATTTTATCAGCGCTGCGAGATTAATAAATTCTAACTTTGAATTAGGATTTTTGTTTTTAACTGAAATTGGAGGCATGGATTTTTTTGATAGAATAAAAGAATCTCCCCAATTACTTGATAATTTTACTGTAGAATTTACAAAAGAAGAATACTCCTTAATTATATCCAATAACGGACAGAAAATTTTTTTAGTCGCAGGTAAGCAGATTGTAAGCAGTGAAAACCTTGAGGTTTTAGCGCTTGCTACAAGACAAGATTTCAAGAACGGCGGTTCTTTAAAAGAAATTATTAACGAAGTAAAAAATACAGGGGGAATACCAGTCTTACCTTGGGGAGTGGGTAAATGGTTAGGGAGCAGGAAAAGGATTATAAAAAATTTTATAATGCAAAGTTCAGATAATAATTTTTATTTAGGGAATAATGGCGGAAGACCTACTTTTTGGCCTGCTTCGGAACTTTTTAATTTAGCTGAGCGAAAGAGTATTTTTACTTTATGCGGTACTGATTCCTTAAACTTGGAAAGTGAAGTAGGAAAGCCGGGTAAATACGGTAATATTTTGAAAGGGACGATTAATTTTGATTATCCGGCTGTAAGTATTATAGATATTCTTAAAAATATAAATTCTTCACCCCAATCATTTGGGAAGCTTGAAAATCCGGCTGCCTTTTTCAAAAATCAGATAGCTTTAAGATTAAAGCAAAGTAAAAGACAATGAAAATACTTGTACTTGCCCCGCATCCGTTTTATCAAGAACGCGGAACACCAATTGCGGTAAAATTATTGGTGGAAACGTTGTCGGAATTTGGGCATAAAATTGATGTGCTTACTTTTCACGAAGGGGAGCCGCTAAATATTCCAAATGTAAAAATTCTTCGTATTGCCAAACCTCCCTTCATAAATAACATCCCTATTGGTTTCTCTCCAAAAAAAATAATTGCTGATGTTTATTTAACTTTTTATCTATTACTTCTATTATTTAAAAATCAATATGATGTAATCCATGCTGTAGAAGAATCTGTCTTCCCCGCAGCATTTTTTAATCTGTTTTACAAAAAAAGACTTGTCTACGATATGGATTCGTCAATGGCAGATCAATTAATTGAAAAATGGAGTACGCTGAATAATTTTGAAGGTTTGTTAAACGGATTTGAACATTGGGCAATGAAACATGCCGATGCGGTTGTACCGGTTTGCCAATATTTAGTGGAAAAGGTTAAAGAGTTTGATCATGATAAACCTGTTTTTATTTTAGAAGATATTGCTTTTAAAAGTGATGATAAAGGAAATAACGAAAAGATAAAAGATATTACCGGCAATAATAAAATAGTTGGACTTTACGTTGGTAATTTAGTGCATTATCAGGGAATTGATTTGCTTTTAGACAGCGTGAAAAATATTACTGATAATTTTGCTCTTGTTATCATTGGTGGTAAGGCGGAAGATATTGAGAAGTATAAGAAAAAAACCAAGCAGGTAAACATATCCGGAAAAGTTTTCTTCCTAGGTCCCAGACCGTTAAGTCAGCTTCCCTACTATCTTTCTCAAGCAGACATTCTAATCTCACCCAGAATAAAAGGGAAAAACACACCGATGAAAATATATTCGTATCTGGCATCCGGTGTGCCGGTGTTGGCTACGGATATTTATTCTCATACACAAGTTTTAACCGGGGAAAATTCCTATTTGGTTAAACCCAATCCCGGAGATATGGCAAAGGGAATTCTTGAATTGGTTCAAAATGAAGCTTTAAGGGAAAAGCTTGGAAATGCCGGTAAAGAATTAGCAATTAAAAATTATTCGAGAGAAAGTTATAAAAGAAAGTTAAAAAAGGTTTATGATTTTCTAAATTCCGAAAAATGATTAGAGAGATAGCAAAACTTAAAAGCGAAGAATTTGACGTTGTTATTATTGGCGGCGGAATACATGGGGCAACAATAGCACGAGAAGCCTCTCGGCAAGGGTTAAAAACCGCATTAATAGAAAAGAATGACTTCGGAAGCTCTACTTCCGCTAATAGTTTGAAAGTCCTTCATGGCGGATTAAGATATTTGCAGCACGCAAATTATAAAAGAATTCGTCAGTCAATTAGATCGCGAAAATTTTTTCAGCAGGTTGCTCCTCATTTAGTTTCAAATGTCCCTTTTTTAGTCCCTACATTTGGATTGGGTGTAAGGAGTAAATTTGTAATGAAAGCGGCAATTAAATTATACGATATAATTAGTTCGGATAGAAATAAATATATTCCAAAAAATAATTTTATTCCCAATGGAAAAGTGTTGTCGAAAAAAGAAGCGACTAAAATACTTCCTGATTTACAACAGGATAATTTAACAGGCGCTGCTGTTTGGTATGAGTCAATTGCGAATGATTCTGAAAGATTAATCCTTCAATTCGTTTTAGATGCAAGCGAAAACGGCGCTTGCGTAGGTAATTATTTAAAGGCGACCGGTTTTATTTTTGAAAACAACTCAATTGCCGCAGTTAAGGTAAAAGATGAACTTAATAAACACGAGTTTAAAATCCGGACTAAAAATGTAATTGTTACAGCTGGACCTTGGCTTAATGAATTATATGAATCAATTGTTTCTGACGGCAGTTTTAATATACCGCTTACTAAAGCAGTAAATATTGTTGTAAATAAAAATCTTTTCAATAACTATGCTGTTGGTTTGGAAGGAACTGAAGAATACACAGACAAAGATGCAATTATAAAACGTGGTAAAAGGCTTTACTTTTTTGTTCCGCTTAATAATAAAACAATGATTGGAACAACCTACAATAAATTTGACGACGCTCCGGATAAGCTTGCTATTGCCAAAAGCGATTTACTGGAAATTATTGATGAAGTTAACTCAATATATCCTTCACTAGCATTGGATTTTCATGATATTTGCTTTTATCATACCGGCTTATTGCCAATGGAAGAACAAAAAAATCAGAATGATGACATTCAGCCGGGAAAGCATTCTGAAATTTATGATTTGGAAAAAACAAATAGAATTAGCGGCGTATATTTAATTAAATCGGTAAAGTTTACAACTGCGCCTTCCATTGCTGAAGATACCGTTCAAATGGTTTTAAAAAAATCAGATAAAAAAATAAAAAGAACTTTTGTTAATAGTGATAGCTCGAATAAAAAAGACGATGAGATTAACTTACCGGATGATGTGCAAAAACATTTAAGCAAAATTTATGGGAAAAATAAATATAAAATTTTATCGATGATTAGCAGTAACAAGCAGTTAGCAGAACTTGTAAGTAATAATCCTGCTATTACGGTCGCAGAAATACTTTATAACATTAGAGAAGAAATGGCAATTTCATTGTCTGATATAATTCTTAGAAGATCAGGTCTTGGTAATCTCAACATTCCTTCTGTTGAATCTATTAAAAAGATTGCCGAAATTATGCAAAATGAATTAAAATGGGACAATACAAAGCTGAATTACGAAATTGAGAAAGTAAAAAAGTTTTACTCGGTACTGAATAATTCGCTTTTAGAAATTAATGATTAAGAATTCAGAAATAAACATGATTGAATCGAAAGAAATAATATCAGAAAAAGCAGATATAGAAACCTCTTCGGAAGATTACGCAAAAAGATTTTCAGGTGATGTTGGAAAGTATTTTTTAGATGTACAAGCTGAAATAACTCTTGATTTATTGAAAGAGTTGCCTCATAGTTCTGTCTTAGATGTTGGCGGAGGACATGCACAGTTGGCGGTTCCGCTGGTCAACAATGGATTTAACGTAACAGTAGTTGGCAGCGATGATATATGCAGAACCAGATTGGATAAGTTCCTACCTCCAAATTCGTTTCGGTATAAAAGTTGTAATCTCTTAAAGTTGCCGTTTGAAGATAATAGTTTTGATGTTGTAATATCTTTTAGACTTTTAACACATGAAACCAATTGGAAATTGCAGTTAGCTGAGATGTGCAGAGTAGCAAAGAAATCTGTAATTATTGATTATCCTGATATAAGAAGTTTCAATGTATTCTACAAATTATTGTTTAGTGCAAAAAAATCTTTTGAAAAAAACACTCGTACTTTTAAAACTTTTTCCAGGAAAGAACTAATTAAAGAATTTAAAAACAATAATTTTGATGAATTTGTACTCAAACCTCAGTTTTTTTTGCCGATGGTAATACATCGAGCTGTAAAAAATGTGCAACTTTTAGGA
>CBEVZC010000151.1:0-6743 GCA_965554225.1 uncultured bacterium
TAAAGTTCCAATCATATTCCAGCCGAACACAACCCAAACAACTGCTATTGCAATATCAATTGGCCATTCTAATTCAGCATATTCTTTGGATGTAGTAATACCGCTTACTAAAGTTATGGCAGCTGCTACAATTATTAACTGCCAGCCCCAAAAGTGAATCTTGCTTAAGATATCACTATACATTCTTGTTTTCGATATTCTCTGAAGAGAATAATAAATCCCTGCAAAAATTGCATTCCCTACAAAAGCAAAAATAGCTGCATTTGTATGTAGCGGTCTTAATCTGCCAAAAGTTGTGTAAGGTATACCAAAACTTAATGCCGGCACATATAGCTGTATTGCAATTGTTAAACCGACTAGCAAAGCTACAACTCCCCAAAAAATTGTTGCTAGTGCAAAGAGTTTTGGATACTGATTATCATAACTGAATCGCTCTACACTCATATAATCGCTCCTATGTTAATAATAATTAATTTGATAATTTATTTTTTGTGTCACTTGTTTTGTCTTCATTAGATTTTTTTTTGTCGTCAAATAATATTCTTACAGACGGAGTATACTTATCGTCATACTGTCCACTTTTTACCGCCCACAAGTAGGCTCCGAGAAACATCAATGCTACAAATAAACTGAATCCTATAAGAACTAATATTACCGACATTAGATTAGTCCTTTCTTTTTGGCTAAGATGTTTGTACTTATAGTAGTAAAAACAACTACGGAAATTGAACTTAAAGGCATTAAAATTGCTGCAATAACCGGTGAAAGAGTTCCTTTCACGGCGAAGTACATTCCTATAATGTTATAGGTAAATGAAAGCACAAAGCTAATAATAATTATGTGTTTGCTGGTCCGGGCAAATTTTATAAATTTATCCAATTTAGAAAACGATTTGGATTCTAGAATTCCATCACAAGCAGGAGAAAAATTATTTGCATCTTCAGAAATGGAAATGCCAATATCACTTTGCATAAGAGCACCGGCATCATTTAACCCGTCACCTATCATCAACACCGAGTTTCTCTTAGTCTGCAATGACTGAACATAATCAAGTTTGTCCTGTGGAGATTGTTTAAACATCATTTCCGTATTAGTCCCGAACAATTCTTGCAATTCTTTCTTTTCGCCGTCGTTGTCACCTGAGAGCAAAGAAAGTTTAAAATAGTTTTTTAAAGAAGAGATAATCCGGTTTACGTTTGATCTGTAAATATTTTTTACCGCAAAGAATCCTCTTATTTTATCATCAACGGATAAATATACTTTGGTACTCAAATTAGTTTCATTGGAATCGTTGTTTGTCACAAACATTCTTGAACCTATTTGCACATTGTGACCGTCAACGATAGCTTTGATACCTTGCGCAGGTAATTCTTTATATTCTGTAATACCTTCCAGCTTATCTACTTGCAATAAATTATAAATCCCGTTGCTTAAAGGGTGTCCTGAATTATATACCAAAGTTTTTACTAATTTTTTTTCGTAATCCGAAAGAGGTTTACCTTCGAACTTCACCCTTAAACTACCGGTTTCGGTTAACGTCCCGGTTTTATCAAAAACAATATTATTTACACTTGCTAACTTTTCCACAACACCTGTATTCTTAAGGTAAAATTTGTTCCTGCCGAAAATCCTAAGAGTATTTCCCAAAGTAAAAGGTGTTGACAAAGCCAGTGCACACGGGCATGCAATAATTAATACAGCTGTAAATGCATTAAATGACAGATTTTTATTTGGCCACCAATAAACTGCGGCTATTGCGGCTATAGATAATATTATAAAGGTAAAATATTTACTAACAATATTTACCAATGTATCTAATCTACTCTCATAATTTTTATGAAATGCTCTGTTGTTCCAAAGTTGAGTTAAGTAGCTTTGTGAAACTTCTTTTACCGTCTCTACTTCAAGAGCGCTTCCTATTTGTTTACCGCCTGCATAAAGTATATCACCGTTTATTTTCTCTACCGGATTCGACTCACCCGTTACAAAGCTATAATCAATGTAACCATGTCCTTTTATCAAAATAGAATCTGCAGGTATAAGTTCTTGATTTTTTATAACGATTCTATCTCCTACTTCCAGTTTTCCAACCGGCTTGGTTGTTTCCTTCTTTCCCTTTTTAATTGAAACGGATATTGGGAAATAAGATTTATAATTTCTTTCAAAATTCAGCGAATCGTATGTTTTATTCTGAAATACTCTGCCGATTAAAAGCAAAAAAACCAGAGCTGTCATCGAATCAAAGTAGCCGGGTCCGGTTTGAGATAAAATTTCATACAAGCTTCTAGAGAAAAGTACTAAAATTCCAAGCGATACAGGAACATCAATATTAAATATTTTTTTCCGTAATCCCTTGAATGCGGAAATGAAATATTCGCTTGCACTGTAGAAAAAAACCGGTAAAGCAAAAATTACATTTAAATAACTAAACGCTTGACTAATACTGTCGATATGAAAACTATCAAAAGATAAATAATCCGGAAAACTAAACAACATAATATTTCCGAACGCAAACCCGGCTACTCCTATTTTATAATAAAGTTTTTTAGTTTCGGAATTTGATTTACTTTGCTGTTTGCCTTCAAGATTTAAGTCCGGCTCATAGCCAATAGAATCAAGAAGCTCAACTAATTCTTTTAATGTTAACTTTTCTTGATCAAATTGTACAACAACAATTTTTTTTAGAAAATCAGCTTTAGAATATTTAACAGCAGAATTTAGTTTATATAGGTTTTCCAAAATCCAAATACATGAACTGCAATGCATTTGAGGAATACTGAATGTAACTTTTGTGATTTTCCCATCGGTAAAATCAATTAATTCTTCAATCAGTTCCGAGTCGTCTAAAAAATCATAGTTGCGTTTAATATCCTTTGTTTGAGTAGTACCCGGATTTTTATCCAGATCATAATATTCACAGAGATTGTTTTGGTTTAATATTTCATAAACGGTTTTGCAGCCATTGCAGCAGAAAACCTTATCACCTATATAAATATCCGCTGTGTCGCAGTCTTCACCACAGTGATAGCATTTTAGCTCTTTTGTTGCTTGGGTATAAATTTCTGTCTTTATCAATCTATTTGATTAAATAAATAATACTATATTACAAAATTTTATGAGGGATAACAGATTAAAAATTCTTAATTAAAATATAAGATAAAATTAATCAAAAAACCATTTTTTGGATATAATATCCTATTTATTTGTAAAAATATTTAACTAAAAATTGAATCTGCCTTTCTAAAAATTATCTGTTTGAAATTTGATTTCTTAATACTAATTTACGCATAATATTTATTTCCAATTTAATCATCAATATTATTAACGAAACCGGATCTAAAACAATATTTATGAAAAGCAGTTTTCTCTTAATTTTTCAGCTCATTTACCTTGCTATAAATTTGAATGGTCAGCCGATGAAAGTTCCTATCATACCTTTGCCCCAATTCATTAATTTAATTCCGAATGAAAAGTTTTTTAATCTCACGAAAGATGTTATAATTAGTGGAGTTACAAATAAAGAATTACTTTATAGCGCAAACGAACTTAAAGAAGCAATAGAAGAAAAAACCGGAAAAGTTGTTACATTTAGCAAAGGACTCATGAAAAGCGGAATTCAAGTAAAGTTAGTTGATTCATTAAATACCAATCTTAAAATTCCTCCTGCCTTAAAAAATCAAAGTTATATTCTCTCAATTAATCCTAACATGATAAAAATTGAAGCGATAAAAGAAAGTGGAATTTATTATGGAACAATGTCTTTAATTCAACTTATTGAAAATGCAAGTACCAAAATGCTCAGTTCAATGGAAATTGTTGATTGGCCGGATATGGAAATTAGAGGAGTTTCCGACGATATTAGCAGAGGGCAGGTTTCCACGCTGCAAAATTTTAAAAGAATAATAAAATTTATTTCTCGCTATAAAATGAATACTTATATGCCTTACATGGAGGATATGTTCCGATCTAGTTCATTCCCCTCAATTGGCAAAGGCAGGGGAGCTTTAACAAAAACCGAAGTTAAAGAAATTGTTAAATATGCTAAAAAACATTTTGTGGATGTAATTCCAATTTTTCAAACTTTGGGACATTATGAAAATATTTTAACTCAAGATAAGTTTGTAAAATATGCTGAGTTCCCAGGTGCGGCTTCTCTAAATATTTCCAGCGAGAATACATATAAATTTTTAAACAAATTATTGCCTGAAATCTTCGATGCATTTCCGTCCGAATATTTTCACATGGGTGCGGATGAAAGTTATGATGTAGGTTTGGGCAAAAGTAAATCACTGGTTGATAGCATAGGAATAGCGGAAGCACATCTAAAACATTATTTGCGCGTTTATAATATTTGTAAACAGCACGGAAAGAAAGTAATGATGTACGGAGATATCCTTCTGAAATATCCGGAAATTATTAAAAAATTACCCAAAGATATTACAATTGTTAATTGGAGATATCATCCGAGGTTTGAATACCCGTCGGTATCACCATTTAAAGATGCCGGCTTAAACTACATTGTTTCTCCGAGTGTATGGAATTTTGTAAACACGTTTCCCAATTATGAATATGCAAATACAAATATCAAAAACATAACCTATTCCGGCTTGCAAAACAATGCAATTGGTATGATAAACTCTAATTGGGGTGATTTTGGAGCCGAAACACTCAAAGAATTGGTTCTTTACGGTTATGCATGGTCGGCTCAGTGTTCCTGGAATTATTCGAGCAGCAATATAAAAGAATTTAACACAGATTATTTCAATGACTTTTGGGGATTAGAAGATACTGCTCTACCCGAGTTGTATGAAAAACTAAGCGATGTTTCTGCACTGGTTTTTTGGAACAATGTTTGGATGCACCCGCTAACAAAGAGAAAATACCAAGCTTGGTGGGATATTAAAATGGCATCCGCAGCAAAAGCAGAATGGATTGAACAAAATCTTTCTCCGCTAAGAAAAAAAATTGCCTATTACAAAAATAAGGTTACAAGAAATAAAGACCATTTGGATATTCTGGACTTTGAAATTAAATTTGATGAGTGGTATGCTCTAAAACTTAAAACCGTGGAGAAGTTAAAATACATTTTAACTAACCAAGATACAGACACACTTAAAAGCATTGATTTAATAAATGAAAATATCAAGAGTTTGCTCAAGCTAAAAAAGGAGCATTCTACTTTATGGAAAAGATATTACAAGAAAGATAATTTAAGTATGGTAATGGATAAGTATAACAGACTGATTGAATATTCTGAAGAAACCAAACAACAACTTAAAAACGGAAAGTTAGAATCACCCTTAATTAAAAGTAAATGGATTTACTACCCCAATCCCGCTTCCACCGAAGGGAAGTATGTCACGTTTTCTAAAAAATTTAATATTCAAGCGGAAATAAAATCGGCTAAGTTGCAAATAATTGCCGATACTTATGCTAAACTTTTTATAAACGGGAAATATGTTACTAGAGTTCTGGCAAAACGAACCGGCTCTCTTTTGGTAGAATATAAAAGAATTAAAATGGTTGACATATCAAAATTTCTCAAAAACGGTAAAAATACTATTACTGTTGAAGCAAAGAATTTTAGTCCTAATGGAAATGCGGGAATAAACGTCGATGCTCAAATTATAACTAATAACGATACATTAGAGATACACAGCGATGAGAATTGGCTGGTTAGTACCTATGGAGATAAAAATCGGTTACCTGCCGTTCCCGGTAATTATCCTTTAAATGTTATTGCGCCAAATTTTAAAACCGGCAGAACCAGCTGGATTGAACGTTAAGTTAAGCTATACAAATTTAGTTCTTATTTAGGATAGTAAATAATCATCCAAGAACTAAAAAATACTTATTTTTTTATAATCTAAAATATTTTTCGGAATCAATAAACTTTTGCGTTTCCATTATATAAAAATATTGACATTAACTTCTAACTATTGTTTCTTTCAAATCCGGAGGTAAAAATGAATTCCGATGTTATAAAATTTTTAGAATTAAGAGATTCCTTGCTTAATGTACAAAGCTATGATGAAGCTGTAAAAATTTTTAAGTAGCCTCATATTACTAAGTTTAATTGGGCCTTGGATTACTTTGACCTAATGGCACGGGAATAACGATAAGGCTTTTATTTACTGCGATGAAAAAGACTATGAAAAAAAGTAACATTTGACACTATGAGCCGCCGGTCTTCTAAAGTAGCAAATTTACTAAACGATCTTGGTCTGCAAAAAGGTGATCGTGTTATGATAATGATGGACACATCCGTTGAGATATATGAAATCATTTTAGGAATTATGAAAGCCGGTGGTGCAATCATTCATTGTGCTTAAACCGGATTTTCAAGCTTCAAAGCAAATGGCTTTAGAAATTTTTCGTTTTATTAGGAACCATGTTGGCCCATATAAACGACCACGTTCGATTGAGTTCCTTGAAGAGTTCCCGAAAACAATAAGCGCTAAAGTGATGAGAAAAGATTTAAGGCAATATGATAAATCATTAAAAAACGACAAAAAAAGAGATGAGCAAGAATATTTTGAAAGTGATTTTGCTAAGGAATTAAACTTACGGCGAAAATAGGCCTAATTCAATTAATTCATAAAACATTAAGTTTAAAATAATATTTTTAATCGATTAATTATAAGTAGATTTTATTTATTTTGCAATTTCAAATTCTACCAATAAGCAATACGAATTGAGTCATAAAGAATGTAACCGAAGGCAACAAAAATAATAGACGTTGC
>CBEVZC010000152.1:0-6706 GCA_965554225.1 uncultured bacterium
ACATTTGATATTATTTTTATGGATATTAATTGTTGCATTAAGATTTGATTTCCTTATCCATATCTTTGAAGTTTTAACTATCTATATAAAATTATTATTTTCGAATTCTAACTTTGCAATTAAACAATTTGATTTTCAACTGTTCGATCATTTCTTCTCTTTAATTCTTATTACACTTTTCCCGTTTATCATTTATTTATCCCGAAAGATTAGGAAGTTTCTTAATACAAGAATTTCCGCATTGAGTGTGCTTCTACCGGTTATTTTAGTTTTTACTGTTTTCTCACCTTTAATTGTAACCTTTAATCCTGACGCACATAATACAATTCGTGTAACTAAACTGTTGCCACCTTTTTCAAGTAGAATATTAGTAGAGAAAAGAACTAATTATAAAAAAAATGATGAACAAGAAACATTTGTTAGTTCAAAAAAATCTTTATTCTCTCATAACATAAATACTCACTCGTTTTTTGCAGATAGCATTCAAACCGGTAATTCAATAACGGTTTTCCAAGGGACTAAGCAATTAAATTTTGAAAAGGATAAAATTCGACCTCAACTAAACAGAAGGTTCTTCTTGTTTGGGACCGACGAATATGGAAGAGATATTTATTCCAGGATTGTTTATGGAACTCGGCTTGCATCTTTGATCGGTCTCGGTTCGGTTATGGTATCGTTATTTCTTGGTATGTTGTTTGGAATTCCTGCCGGAATGTACGGTGGACTTATGGATTCGGTTTTCAGCCGTTTCTCCGAAATGTTTTTAGCTTTCCCTTTTCTGTTTCTGATAATTTTAATTTTAGCTTTATTCGGAAATTCAATATTAGTAATAATCTTAGTCCTGGGTTTATCAGGCTGGATGAGTCTCTTTAAAATTATTCGGGGAGAAATTATTTCATTAAAGAACAAGGACTTTATCATTTCGGCAAAATTATTGGGGTTTTCTAAGACGGAAATTTTTATTAAAGAAATATTTACCCTTATTATTTCTCCAATAATTGTTAATATAGTATTGCAGTTTGGAAATGTAATTATGGCTGAGTCGGCTTTAAGTTATCTTGGCCTTGGAGCCGGTGACCAGTATTCATCGTGGGGAGCAATGATAAGTTCCGGACAGTATTATTTATCTCGTGCATGGTGGATGAGTTTTTTCCCGAGCCTCTTTTTGTTTCTTATTTTATTAACTGCAAATAAATTCGGCAAAGATTTAGAAAAAATATTCAACCCGCGTGTCTCATCATGATTAATTCAAGATATAGAATTATAAAACCTTTAGGGCAGGGAAGAAGTCGCGTGTTTTTGTGTGAGGATATTAATAGAGACATTATTTGTGCTATAAAGATTTTACCAAGACATGTTGAAGAATATGAAAAAAATGATTTTCGGGAAGAGTATATTAAACTAAAAAGGTTTAATAGTAGTAATATCATTAAAAGTTATGACTATGGTACGGTTGCCTTGACCGGAGATGAAGAATCTAAGCTGGAAATATTAAAAGGTTCAAATTATTTTACATTAGAATACTTTGAGGGTGTTCCGATTAATAAATTTTACGTAAATAATGATGAAAAACTATTAACCAGTATTATTGAGCAAATTTGTTATACACTATTTTATATACATGGATCAAATTACATTTATTATGATCTTAAACCTGAAAATATACTTATCAAGAAAACCAAAGGGGAAATTAAACTTAAGTTAATTGACTTCGGTTTATGCGAACTAAATTCTAATGTTCCCAAAGATTACAAAAAAGGAACGGCGGAATATATTGCACCTGAGATCTTGCAAGGAGAAGGGGTTGATAGCAGAGTTGATTTATACTCGCTTGGTGTTGTTCTCTATTTCCTCATTTATAGAAAACTTCCTTTTAGTTCGGAAGATGAACTGGAAATATTTAACTCTGCAATTAATAATGAACCGGATTACCCGTCTGTAGAATATTCAAAGCAGATTTTAACGGTATTGAAGAAATTGTTGAATAAATTCCCTTCGCAAAGGTATAAAAATGCTCTGAGTATTTTAAAAGATTTAAATATTAAAATTTCAGATAAATACCTAAAAACCTGGAAACCGGTAAAGACCTATGTTATTACTGAACTAACAGCTTTCGTTAAAAATTTTGTTATGAATAAAGAAATTGAAAATGTTCTGGTTATCACAGGTTCCGAAGGTGCCGGCAAAACTTCTATTTCGGAGGAGGTTTATCAAAACTTTCATAAAGCTATTTTAATTAACAATAATAATCCCTCAAAAAACCAACCGATTTGGAAAGCTATATTAACGAAATTATTGTTTGCCGATTTTATTTATTTTAATCTTGAGAATAGTATTAAATCCAGAATTCGGAGTCTTCTTAATACTGAACAAGAACAATTAAGTGAAAAGCTAAAATTTGTTTTTAACTATTTATCGAGAACGTTTCATTTTATTTTAATTCTTGATCAGTTTGAGAATTATGATTTGTTTACTCAGAATTTTATAAAAACAATCATGCCACTTTTTGTTATTAACAAGGCGAAGTTAATAATTACGTTAGATGCAAATTTTACAAATCTTATTGAGGATGATAAGTCGTTAAGCAAATTGAAGATTAAGAATTTTAAAGAATCAGATATAAAATTACTATTAGGAAAATCATTATCAGACGACTTCCCCTTGTCTGAAATAAACGAAAGTATTATTAAATATTCCGATTTATTACCCGGGAATGTTCTTGATAACTTAGAAGAACTTTTCCAATCCGGAATTATACGGACAGATTGTGAAGGTGTATTATTTGATGAAAGTAAGATAAAGGTATCTCGGTTAAAAGTTGGATCGGAAAAGTTCTTTTTTAAAAAATACATTATGTTATCCGAAAGTGAAAAGGAAATACTAAATATTATTTCTGCAATTCCTTTCCCGATTTCTCAAAAGGTGTTAGATTTATTTGAGACAATAAAAAGTCGAATGGATTTAATTGATAAACTCATTGGACTTAATATTCTATTTCAAGATGAAAATGAAATTAGGTTTGCTTCAACGGCATTTAATAATTTTGTCTATGAGAATCTGGAAAATAAAAGTAATTTGCACTACAAAATTGCAAATGTTCTTTATAAAAACAATAATCTTATCGATAAGGTTAAATTAGCACAACAGTTTGAACTTGCTAAATCTTATGATAAAGTTGTTGAATTGCTCAGCGAAGAAGTAGATTCTGCGGAAAAATTAAACGCATATAGTTACGAAAAAGAGTTACTTGAACATTTGATAGCCCTGCCAATTAAAGGTGAAAAAATAATTGAATTCCAAAATCAGCTTACGCGAATATTAGTAATTATGGGAGATTATAAAAGATCTAACCTGGTTATTGAAAAATTACTAAACAATAAACTGCCGAAACATATTCAAAATGAATTGCTTTTTAGAAAAGCAGATTGCATGACTGAAATGGGAGAGGTTGACGATGCAATCATAATTTATAAAAATCTACTCTCTAGTGCATACGGTGCTGAATATAAAAATGAATTATTTTTAGCAATTGCATCGGCCGAAACTTATATTAACGAATTTGATAGCGCTAAGGAAAAATGCAAAAATTTATTAAAAAATAAAGACACGTCCAATAAAATAAAAGCAAAAGTATATAATTTGTTAGGGATTATTGAACTTAATACTTCTAATTTTACAAAAGCTATTTCCTATTTCCAAAAAGCATATAAATATTTCCAGAGACAGAACGATTTATATAACTCGGTTAAAATATTAAATAATTTAGGTAACATAAATAATATTCTTTCGAGTACTGATAAGGCAAATAAATATTGGGGAGATGCACTTAAAATTAGTACAGAGTATGGTATTTTAGAGGTTGAAATTGCTGTATTACTTAGTTATGGTATATCTTTTTTTGAATATGCTGAGTTTAAAAAAGCTGAAGAGTCATATTTAAAAGGATTGAAATTGGCAAAACTTATTGCCACTAAATATAAAGTTGGTTTATTTTTATTAAATATCGGGGAGCTTAATATTGAGAAGATGGAATATGAAAAAGCAAAAAATAACTTATTAAAAGCGCTGGATATTTTTGTAAGTCTAAATAGTTCAAATGAAATAGTTGAAATAAAATTTCTTCTTTGCAAACTATACTATATTTTAAGTAATAAAAAGTTGTTTACAAAAAAATTAGCGGAATATGAAAGAATAGTAAAAACAAATAATTCAATATTTGAACATACATTTTATTTAGAAATTTTTAGTTTATTAAGGTTTGATTTTAGCCAGCGTTATATTGTAAAAAATAATAGCATTAAAAATTTTTTAATACATTTTAATTCGGCAGAGAATAAATATCAAAGTTTAAGAATGTTTTTTTTAATGGTTAGGGCTTTGTTTTTAAATAAAAAATACAATATCATTTTACAATATTTGACTGACAGGAATTATAGTAATATCTTGTTATTAAACAAATTATTCGAAGCTGAAAAATATTATTGGTTGGGTAAAATATCGTCTGTTTCTAAATATAGTAAATTAAAAAGCGAAATAGAATATTTTGAAGAAGCATATGAGTTACTGGAAAACATAGAAATAACCGAATTAACTTGGAAAGTAACCTTCGCACTTGCAGAAAATTTTCTAAAAAGAGGAAATATTAATAAAGCCGCTAGTTTTATGTTTCTCACTAAAGAAATAATTAATAAATTTGGAAATCAAATTTCCGACCTAGAATTAAGAAGGGCATTTTACAACGAAACTGAACGTAAAGAAACGTTAGAGAAATTACAACGATGGGAAATACTAATAAAATAAAAGATCCATTAGTAAACTTTAAAATTTATTCTAAAAATTCAGATATTTCCTTAATTACACTTGCAATTAAACAAGTAGATTATTTTAATAAAAAAATTTCTAAGAGTAAAACTAATAAAATCTCTTCTAATCGAAATGATATAATAATTATAGAGGTAAATGATTTTTCTGACGATTTAATTGATTCATACTTAAAATTAGTAAATGATGATATTAAAAATCTAATTGTCATTACTTCTTCTAAGGATGTCGTTTTGATTAGTTCTCTATCAAGATTAGGATTAACCAATATTTTCGTTTTACCTCTTGAACTTCAAAAATTTAAAAACTATCTGTCGCAACTTGTTGATAATTTATCCGTAAAGTTACACGCTGAAGAAGTCCAGAAACAGAAAATTGATCTTTCTGATTTTAATAATATTATTGGGAAATCAAATGCAATAATAAAGACTTTGTATCAAGCAAAAAATGTCGCGAAAAATTATAAAGTCGATTTATTATTGCTGGGGGAAACAGGCACAGGTAAAAGTTTGCTGGCAAGAAGTATTCATAATAACAGCCCCATTGTTGATTCGCCCTTTGTTTCAATAAACTGTTCGGCGATACCTGATAATTTATTGGAATCGGAACTTTTTGGATATGAGCAAGGAGCTTTTACAGATGCAAAATCTAGAAAGTTAGGTCTATTTGAATTAGCAAAAAATGGAACAATATTTCTCGATGAAATCGGAGATATGAGTCTACATTTACAAGCAAAGCTATTAAGTGTACTGGATAGCAGAAAGGTGCGCCGTTTAGGAGGGATAAAAGATATACCGATTAAAGCCAGAATCATTTCTGCAACTAATCGTGATTTATTAAGTTTAGTTGAGCAAAATTTATTTAGAAGAGATCTTTACCACAGACTAAGTGTTGTTACGATTAAAATTCCTCAATTAAGAGAAAGGGGAAGAGACATTTTACTTTTAGCGAATCACTTTATAAGGGAAGCTGCTAATAAGTTTGATAAGAATATTTTAACAATGTCATCCTCAATGAAAAAGTTTTTACTAAAATACCCATGGCCCGGAAACATTCGAGAGTTAAGAAATGCAATCGAAAGAGCAGTCCTATTATCGGAAGGATCAAAAATTAATACCGGTGATTTATTTAATTTATCTGAAGGAACATCTGTAGAACAGATTCTTGAAGGTAACAAGGTGTTTAATCTGGAATTTAATGAAGACGGAATATCCTTAGATGAAATAAATAAAATAATTATTCACCAGGTATTAAGAAAATTCAAAGACAATAAGACAAAAACCGCAAAATACCTTCGAATCTCTCGTCCCCGCTTAGATAGAATCCTAAAAAGCTAAAAAATATTCACAAAAAGTGATTTCTCCGAATTCGCTTAATGATTTAATTTAATAGAAAGTTTAAAAAATAAATTGACTTATTAAGTATATTTTTTAATATTTATTGTAACGATTCATTACGATGTAATATATTATTGCAGTAAAATTTACCTTTTTTTAAAATGTTATATTTTTTTGTTGTATTTTGGGGCATATGTTACTTGGAATAGATATTGTAAAAATTTAGTGACCTAAATCACTTATTCATTAACCAGAGAGGACACCATGAGAAAAACCTTCTTGTTTATTGCAGTACTGGTTTTGTCTTCCGTACTACTTATCGGGCAAACTTTACAGAATGTTCAACAGTCCAGTAGATATCGTAGTACTCAAGATAAGACAAATTTCAGGTTCTCTACAAATTCAACTACCAACCCTAGTGTTGATGAAAAAACTATCGTTTCGATAGATAAAAAATCATCTGCGCAGTTGGAAGAATTAGGTAGTCGTTACGGATGGTTGCGCTCTAATTCACAGTTGGAAGAATTGGGCAGTCGTTACGGATGGTT
>CBEVZC010000153.1:0-6694 GCA_965554225.1 uncultured bacterium
TTCCAGAGGTTGAGAATACGGGCGCTTCAAGCTGCCAGAAAACGTCAAATAAGAGATGGATTTTGTATATAATACCATACCAGTATAGTAGTATAATAATAGAGTAATAAACATGAAAAACAGCCCAAATATTGAAGATTTTCTAAAAATAAATGAAAAAATTGTTGATTCCGGAAAATTAGGAAAAATATTAAATGTTGCTCCTAGAACAATACGATTTTGGGTTGAAACTCAAGGAGCGCCAAAATTAGATAGAGGAAAATATCCTTTATATAGGTTTTTGCAATGGAGATTTCAAAAATTAGAACACGATTTAGAAATAGCAAAATCCAAAATTGATGATAGATTGATTCATCTTAAAATTCAAACTCAAAAAATTATACTTGCAGAACGTACGCAAAAATATAAAAAATTTTTGGAATCAGTTATTCCGGTTAGTTTGGTGAAAGAACACTGGGGATGTGAACAAAAATATCTTAGAAAAAGATCAAAAGAACTTGCTAAAAAATTATTTAATTCATTGCAAAACGTAAATGATAAAACCGAAAGAATGATTCTTATAAATGATGAAGTTGATAAAATGTTACTTGAAATTTCTAATGATCGAAGTTTAGACTAAAAAATAAGGAATGGAAAAATGTATTTAACAAAAAATAAAATCAAAAAGTTAGTAAAAAACAAAATGCCAAAAGTTGATTCTAAAACTTTAGAATCATTATTGCAACGAGCCGAAAAAAAGAACTTTATCAAAAAAAATTCTCAAGGCGAATATGATGCCGATTCAGTAAAAGATTATTTGGAGCGAATTTTTAAAGATAAACAAACAACACCAATAAAATATTTAGCAACGAAGCAAAAAAAATAGATACCATAAATTAAAATAAGGAATAAAAAAATGGCAAATGGAAATGTAGTTAGTTTTCGTCTTAGTAAAGATGAAGCAAACGAGATGTTAAAAATGGCAGCTATGCATGGAGTTGGATCTTCGGCAGAACTGACAAAAAAATTAGTGCAAAACAAACTCGAAAAATATCGAAACCTAAACGAACTAAACCTTGCAAGGTTTGTTTATGATCTTAGCATGCCCAATAATAATTTGGGATTTAAAGAATCACAATTCGAAATGGAAGCGAGCCGGAGCTTATTACATGATCAAAACAACTTCATAAAGGATGAAGGATTTCCTAATACTAGGATTCTTCAAATTTTACGAGGTGAAAAACGAGATATGTCCGTTGGATTAGCAGAAAATTATGGCTCCGATTTGGTTGGTAGCAACGTTGACCCAAGCCGATTTCGAATAATACCAGAACCGACACTTCAAGAACTGGAAATCGAAGTTCAGAAACATGATGGACAAAATCTAACAATTCCACTAGTAACAGCCGAAGGAATAGCCGGTTGGGTACCGACCGAAGGCGCCGGAGTTACCGAAGGCACGCCCTCAACAGATAAACTAGAATTGACTCCAAAATTCGCAAACTCTTATCATGAAGAAACAAGAATGTTTTTACTTTCTTCCGGTGCAAATGCTAGCGATAAAATTATTGAATCAATTTCCGCCGATATTTATGCCGTAATTGTTGATGGAATTTTTAACGGTACCGGAGCAGATGGAGAACCCGAAGGATTAGACAATAACTCAAGTGTTCAATCAGTTGACGGAACCGATTTTATTTTAACTACAGCAATAAACATTATTAAAACTTCGCACAATGCCAAATATAGCGCCAATAAAAAATGGTGCATGAACTACAATACATTTTCATCACTTGCAAGCAGAGACGTTGGAACAGATACTGGAAAAATGTTAATTCAAATGATTAACGGAAAACCTTATATGGGTTTTTATCCGGTAGTGTTTAGTTCAAAAGTAAATGATAACCAAATTTTCTTTGGTGATTTCTCCGCCAATACTCACCTGGTTGTTTTTGGGAATGCAATTGATTTATTTGTTAAAAAAGCGCCGGTAACTGCAAAAAAACAATTTGATGCTTCACTTCCTGTTGATTTTGCTTTTCAAAATCCAACATCATTTGTAAAAACGAATATAACTTAAAAAATAATTATTTATAACAAGTTGTAAATAATTTGCAGCTTATGAAATTTAAACTTAAGGGAAAAATAAAATGACAACATTAGAAAAAGTTAAAAAGAAAATTGACGATCTAAACAGAATGACAGAATCAAAACTTCGAGCATTTGTCAATAAGCACAAAGATAAGATTTATTCTTACAGCAAAAAAAAAGGAGAGCCAGACCAATATTATTTTACACGCTGGGGTACCTTACAATTTTTCTACCCTAGTTATCTAAAAATATCAAAGCTTAGTGAAAATTATAAGCTAGTTATATCTCAACTAATATTCAATCATAATTTTGCTCAATCAATAATTTTACAATTAAAAAAAGAAAATAAAATTCTTATTGGCAAATATCTTGATTACGATGGAAAATTGTTAATGGAAAAACGAGTTGTTCTGAATGAAGAAAAAAAATCACCCGATTTAGAATTCTATTTTTATTATTCAGACAATAAAATTAAATATGTAGTTGAGCAAGCAGAATTAAATTAAAAATTTTAGTTTGGGTATTGAATCACCTTTATCTTTTGTTCATGATATAAAATCAATACCCAGACTGGAGCCGGTGCCCTCACCCCATACCGGCTCAAAATTTAACCACCTTATCAATTGTTCTATTTCTTCCATCGTTCCTCTTATTGTTGGTGCTCCGGAGTTATCACCGGAGCATTTTTATATAAAAAATTCGCACAGAAACCGACCTATAATCAACGATCTAACCATCATTAAGGTAAATATATAGGTATGAATTGAGCATAATAAATTAAAAAACCGTACCTAATAGATACGGTTAAAAAAAAAAGATCGCTTTTTAATTTTTGGTTAGTTCATGTTCAATTAACTGAAAAGCACTTTTAATAATTTCATCAATAGAATTTGGATTATTGCAGGTATTACTAACAATGAACCTAGCTTTTTTCTTACCAGAACTAAATTGTAAGTGGTAATTACTGTTATTGTGTTTGTCACTCATAATAAAACTTCCTATAAAGTGTACGTAATATGTTATTTATAGGAAGGAGCGGTGGGATGCGAATGAAGATTCGGCACTCGCATTCCTATAAAGTGTACGTAATATGTTATTTATAGGAAGGCTAATTTAATATAACTTATTGTAATCAAATAAGTTATGGGGTTTATCAAGTGGAGGTGGCGGGAGTCGAACCCGCGTCCAAGGATAGCCTTCAGTGAACGTCTACACACATAGCTTGTTCTTTGAGGTTCGCTTAATTAACCCTCACAAGCAAGGTTTAATCAAGCTATCCTGATAAAATTTTCGCTTCATCTACTCAGAAACTCGAATCAGCTAGCACACTTTTACGGCGTTCTGGCAAATCTCAGTATGCAAAGATTTGAAGAACGGCTACTTAATTAATTAAGCAGCTAATGCGTAGTTATAGTCGTCAATTCGACTTTGTACCGTCGTTTAACGTGTCTACGGAGAACACGGTGCGCAGTTCAAAGAACAAATATCCCTGTCGAAGCCAATTTCACCCCCGAATTTTAGGATTCTTTGGTGGATTGTAGTATGACAGATTTACGGATACCATTCGTCATCGGGTACATCATTTACACTATTTTCAAACCGAGCCAGTACAAATAATAAGTCCGATAAACGATTTAAATATTTAACAACTTCAAAATTAATCTGTTCCACATTCGATAAATTAATTACTCTTCTCTCAGCTCTACGGCATACGGTTCTGGATAAATGCAAAAGGGCCGAAACTTTAGTTCCTCCGGGTAAAATAAAATTTTTCAGCTCCGGGATTTTATTTTCATAAGTATCAATTTCGTTTTCCAGATTCTTAACCATTTCATCAGTTGTACGCGGAATTTTTGACTTATTTCCATTAACAGGCGCAGCCAGATCTCCGCCGAGAATGAACAAATCATTTTGAATTTTTCGTAAAACTTCCTCGGCAGATTTATCAGTAGTTTCGGATATCGCAACACCAATTAAAGCATTTAACTCATCTACCGTTCCATAAGCTTCAACACGAACATTATCTTTCGAAACTCTTTTCCCGCCAAACAAAGATGTTTGTCCGTTATCTCCGGTTTTAGTATAAATTTTCATATTTTCATCGGTAAATTCATTAAAGCAACTTTAAACTTTTTATTTCTTAACTCATCAGCTGCAATTAGTTCCAAACATTCATCAACTTTACTTTTCTTAACAAGAGCTAATCCAATAATTTTGTCAAACTCTTTCGAGGCAAACAGACTTGTAATTTTTCCTACTAATTCTTCTTTACGATAAAGATTAAGATTACTTTCATCAACATTTTTATCTTCAAAAATTACTCCAATCAGTTTGCGCTGAACTTTATCATAAGTATCAAGTCGAGCAATTATTTCTTGACCGATATAACATCCTTTTGTAAAACTAACTTTTGAAATCATGTCAATTTCGTAAGGATTATATTTATCGTTTATCTCATTAGGAAATTTTGCATATCCGCGTTTGATGCGAAAAGCTTCAAATGGTTCCTCGCCAATTAAGCTAAGGTCAAAAACGCTGCTATGACTTAATAAATACTCGATTATTCTTGGAGCAAGGAATTCTTCCCCAAAAATCCAAAAATAATATTTACCGTCAGCAGTTTCCTTTCTAATAATTCTAAATATTAAACCTTCAACATTAACATTTATAACATTCTTATCGTCCAGATAATCTACAAATTTACCGCAAATAAGAGTTAGATACGATTCAGCCTGTGGTCCCCAAATTTCTAATAAGAAATATTTTTTGTCGCTTGTAACAATCTTAATATCTTCTGAGATAATATATTTTTCAATCCATCTTTGTAATCTCTGAAGCGGATCTTTGTTCACCACAAGGACATAATCATAATCAAAACGCATTAAAGTAGTATCATCAATCATTCGCCCATTTTCAGTTAAAAATAGAGTCTCTACTTTTTCGTTTACTTTTATATTGTCAATTTTATTCGTTGAGATTCTATTAAGAAAATCTAAGACCTCTTTCCCGAAAAAATTCAAATAATCTTTTGAGGAAACATTGCGAATTCCGACCCCATTCTTTAAACAATCATATTCCTTTTCAAAACTAGAGAAAGTTAATATTTCACCATTATCATCAACAGCAGCATCTAAAAACCTATCTTTCAAATAGCCATTTAGTCTTTTATAAGAAGTTTTATTCTCCGGCATTTATTTCCCTTTTTTATTTTTTCCCTTAGAAATTTTTGAAAACTCATCCATAAAATAAGCTGAACTTAGAATACCTAACTCAAAAGTTTTTAGACTAAAATGCTCATTCGGAGAATGTATATTATCACTATCCAGTCCCAGTCCCATTAAAATAGCAGGTGCTTTTAACTGCTGGACAAAGTCCACAACTATCGGAATAGAGCCTCCTTCTCTAGTAAAAACAGTTTTCTTGCCGAAAGCTTTAGAAGTAGCTTTTGCCGCAGCAGACATTGCCGGACTATCCAAAGGGATAACAACAGGATAGCCGCCGTGCAGATCGGTCACTTTTATTTTTATACTTTTCGGAACTAAGGATTTAACATATTTAGTAAATTCTTTAGCAATTTTATTCGGATCTTGATTTGGGACCAATCTCATACTTATTTTGGCAGCAGCTTTAGAAGGCAAAACCGTTTTAGCGCCTTCTTCGGTAAAACCGCCAAAAATACCGTTACAATCTAAAGTAGGCCGTGTCCATAACCTTTCCAAAGTTGTGTATCCCTTTTCTCCTTGCAATTCTCTCACACCTACTTCTTTTGCGTATCTAGTTTCTGAAAATCTTAATTTTTTGAAATTTTCCTTTTCCATTTTTGAAGTTTTAAGAACATCTTTGTAAAAATTTGGTATTGTAACTCTACCGTTTTTATCGTGCAGTTTTGCTATTAACTTTGCGAGTTCATTAATTGGGTTTGCTACTGCTCCGCCAAAACTTCCGGAATGTAAGTCCATTGCCGGACCAGTTAGCTCAACTTCCATATAAGCTAAACCACGTAATCCATAATTGATAGTTGGAATTCCCGGTCCGAATAAACTTGTATCCGAAATTAAAACGGCATCACATTTTAGAAGAGATTTATTTTGCTTTAAGAAAACTCCAATGCTCTCACTACCAACTTCCTCTTCGCCTTCAATTAAAAATTTAACATTTACGGGCAGCTCGCCTTTTGTTCTCATAAAAGCTTCAACACTTTTGATATGTACAAAATTCTGTCCTTTGTTATCGTCGGCACCACGAGCAAAAATATCACCATTCTTAATAACAGGCTCAAACGGGTCGGAGTCCCATAGTTCAATTGGATCAGCTGGTTGAACATCATAATGTCCATAAATAAGAACGGTTGGTTTTCCCGGCGCTCCCAGCCATTCTCCATACACAAGCGGATTTCCTTTAGTAGGATAAAGCTTTACTTTTTTCAAACCGGCATCTTTCATTTTTTTTGAAACAAAATTTGCACAAGCTTTCATATCCTTTTTATGTGATTTAAGCGTGCTTACACTTGGAATACGTAAATAATCTTTTAACTCTTCAATATAAGAATCATGATTCTTTTCGATATAATTTTTTACTTCATGCATTTTTGCCTCCTGATAATAAAATAAATTTTAATTTTTTA
>CBEVZC010000154.1:0-6680 GCA_965554225.1 uncultured bacterium
CAAGAACCTGGAGCTGGAACTTGTATTACTTTGTCTCTTCTCAAAGCCGGTATTACTCTTAAGCTGAGAAATTCTGTCTCTTAATAATTTTTGACGAACAATAGTTTTTATTTTTCTCGTTAAGTCTTTTTTAATGCGAGCCATATCTACGCTCACAAATGACATTTCTTTAGGAATAAAATCAACAGCCCCTAATTCAAGAGCTTTTAGAGTTGCATCTGCTCCCTGTGTGGTTAATGAACTTACCATTATTACCGAAGTAGGAGATTTTGCCATAATTTCTTTAAGTGCTGTCAATCCATCCATTTGCGGCATTTCAATATCAAGCGTAATTAAATCAGGTTTTAATTTTTTTGCTTTATCAACTGCTTCAAGTCCATTAACTGCCGTATCAATTATTTCAATTTCAGGATCAGAACCTAAAATAATCGAGAGAGATTTTCTCATAAAGGATGAATCGTCAACTACCAGAACCCTAATTTTAGAAATCAATTTTACTCCATTAAATTATTAACTAATTCTGCAATATCAACAATCATAACAACTTTACCGTCACCCATAATTGTTGAACCCGCTATACCTTCCAAATTGCCCAAATATTTACCTAATGATTTTATTACTATTTCTTTTTGACCGATTAAATTATCTACCTTTATCCCTACCCTTTTCTCTGCTATTCCCACTACTACAACATGCTGCCAATTATCATTTTTAAGACTTGAATCCACACGATACAGTAAAGTATCAATATCACAAAGAGGAAGAATCGAATCCCTTACCTTAACACATTCGGTTTGATTAACCATATATATTTCTTTTTTGGAAACACGTATTACTTCTATAACCGAACTTAGTGGAATTACAATGGTTTCCCCAGCTATTTCAACAAGTAATCCTTGAATAATTGCTAATGTTAACGGAAGTTTTATAATTATTTTTGTCCCTTCGCCAACTGCAGATTCAATATTAATTATACCGTGTAACTTAGTAACATTGGTTTTAACAACATCCATCCCAACGCCTCTGCCGGAAACATTTGTAACTTTTTCCGCCGTTGAAAATCCGGGAGCAAAAATCAAGTTAAAAGTTTCTTGCTTAGATAATTCCTTTGCTTTTTCCGCAGTAATTATTTCTTTTTGAATCGCTTTGTTTTTAATTACTTCAGGATTAATTCCCTTACCATCATCCTCTATCGTAATGATAATATCATTCCCTTCATGCTCAGCAGACAGGATAATCACACCTTTCCTATTTTTACCAACTTTCTCCCTGGTTTCAGGATCTTCCACACCATGATCAACAGAATTACGAATCAAATGCACAAGCGGATCATTAATTTCTTCTATAAGTGTTTTGTCTAACTCTGTATCTTCTCCACGAATAATAAGTTGAATTTCTTTACCCGTTTCCTTACTAAGATCTCTTACCAGGCGCGGAAATCTATTAAAGACTTTCCCTATTTTTATCATTCGTGTTTTCATTACAGCAAGCTGTAATTCCGTTGTCATAAGGTCAATCTGTCTTGTAGTATCGGCTAAATCGTGTGCAATTTTGGTCCCTTCGTATTCATGAGAAGTTTCCATATTAATTTGCATCAATCTATTCCTACCGAGTACTAATTCGGATATAATATTAAGTAAATCGTCCAATCTGTCTACATCAACACGTATTGTTTGCTCAACGGTTTTTGCACTTTGCGTTTTAGCAGCTGTAGAAGCTCTTGGTTTTTCTACTTCCTTAACTTCTACTGTCTCTATAGTTTTTTCATCATGTGCTTTTACATTTTGTTCTTCTTTTATAACTGGTTCAACCTTTTCTTCTTTTTCAACAACAGCGGTTGCAACTTCATTATCTGTTATTACAGCAGTTTTCTCTTTTTTATTTGCTGTACTTTTCTTTGCTTTTGTTTTCTTTTGAGCAGGTTTTTTTTGTACTTTAGTTTCAACTTTCTCTGCAGAAGTTTCTGCTTTTGCATTATTAAGATTATCAATTATCCCTTGGAGGATTTGCGTTACTTCTTTATTATCATAGTCTTCATTTCTTTGTGTTTCAACTACATCTAACAATTCACTAATGGAATCATAGCCCTTTAATATCCCATCGGCAATTTCATCGTTCAGTGTAGCGTCTCCTTTCCGGAGTTTATTTAAAATATCTTCTAATTTGTGTGTAATGGTTTGTAGACGAATAAGCCCTAAAAATCCCGAAGTTCCTTTGATAGTATGAAACGCTCTAAATATTTCATTTAATAAGTCTTTGTCATCAGGTTGTGTTTCTAACTTTACCAATTCCAGATCCAGCTTTTCAAGAATTTCTCTTGTTTCAACGAGAAAGCTCTCAAAAATTTCTTTCATATCAGGATCATTTAATAAAGAATAGTCTGCCATGCCTTTACTCTATAAAATTTTATGAAAATAATTTATCAATTTCTGCTTGTGATGCTTTTTGTTGCTGCTCTTCCACTATTGAATCAACATCTTTCTGCTTGTCCTCATCCTTACTATAAGTAGCATCGGCATCAAAATGCTGACCGCTTTGTAATTTCTTCTCTGAAAAACTTACTCCCTTTTCAACCGAAGATTTATCTATCACATTTAACAAATTATCAAGTCTTTCATGAACAGCAATTATTAAATGATTAACAGCTGCCAATTGCTGCGAGGTAATATCCTGCACTTGCAGCGAAAGGGTTATTTTATAAGAAGCTTCTTCAACTTCGGTTAGAATATTTTCTATCTTTTCAATTTTATCATATTCCGTAAAACTTTTAACCAGCTCATCAACTAACTTAACTGCTTCTGTGTTTTTACTAACTATATCTTTTAACTTTTTTATCAGCTCTAACTGTAGAGTTATTTTTCCCTTCGAAACTATTAAAATATTTTTGGCATTCCCAATTTTGTCGGTTATTTCATCAACCAAATCCAATATTTCGGTTGTAGCTAATTCAGTTGCAGATGTAACATTATCAATCTGCGTTGCTGCTTCGGGCATTCTAATGGTACTTTCCAATATCGAATCATTTATACTCTCCAGTAAAGGAACAGTTTCGTCTAAGAACTGTGTCAAGTTTTCCAGGATCGGTACTATTTTTCCTCCAAACTCAAAAAGTACTTTAAGATCCGATACTTTCTTAAGTACCTCTTCCATATTGCTATGTAAATCACTCATTTTACGGTCCTTACACAGTTGCTAAAATTGAATCAATTTTTTCTTTTAATATTTGCGGAGTAAACGGTTTTACAACATAATTTGATACTCTCGCTTGCAGAGCTTGAAGGATATCTTCTTTAATGCCCCTAGTAGTTACCATTAGAATCGGCATGTTGGATTTTTCCGGGTGACTTCTAATAGCCTTTGTCAGTTCCAAACCGGAAAGGACAGGCATGTTCCAATCTGTAATTATAAAATTAACACCTGCATTAGCATTTAGCTTTTCAAGCGCCTCTTTGCCATCGGCAGCTTCGATATACTGCGTATAACCCAATGCTTTAAGAGAATTTGTTACGATTCTTCTCATTGTTACAGAGTCGTCTACAACTAAGAAATTTGGTTCCATAATTAATTATCCTTAATTTAAATATTTAGCAACTTCATACTGAACTCGTTTAGGATCAAACGGTTTAACCAAATAAGAATTTGCCCCGTACTCTAATCCTCTTTGAACATCGTCATTCCCGTTTAGTGAAGAAAGAATTATTATTGGGATATCTTTATTATTTTTATTTTCCCTAATCGCCTTAATTAATTCAAAACCATCTAAATTAGGCATATTTAAATCCGTAATAATTAAATCCACATTATACTTAGGAAGTAATTCTGCAGCTTCCATTCCATCGCAAGCAACCAAGACCTCAAAGCCACTCATCTTAAGGGAGAATGAAACAAACTTCCTAATAGTTGGAGAATCATCAGCAACTAATATTACCTTTTTCATTTATTAACTACTCCTTTTTATATCCAATTGTTTTAGGAAAACTTCTAAGTTTGAAAGCTTTCGAAATACCATGTAGTGATTCCGAATAACCGATAAACAAATAACCCTCTCGATTAAGGGAATTATAAAGATTTGATACAACCCGCTTTTTAGATTCCGTATCAAAATATATTAATACGTTTGCACAAAAAATCACATCAAAGCTGGTCATCATACGCATCTCGGTATCGCTATATAAATTTACCAACTTAAAATTTGTCATCTTTTTCAGTTCATGAGCAATCTCATACGAATTGTTATTTTGCCTAAAGTATTTTTTAAGATACAGCGGAGGCGTATTGCGTATTGAGTATTCCTTATAAATACCTCTTTTTGCAGTTTCAATTACAGCAAAATTTATATCCGTTCCTACAATTTCAACATTTAGATTAGGATATTTAGGCTTAATAAGTTCCGATATCATCATTGCAATAGTATAAGCTTCTTCACCCGTGGATGATGCCGCACTCCAAATCCTAAGCTTATTTTTATTCACTCTATGATCCGAAGCCAATATTTCCGGAATGATAGAAGAGATTAATGCATCAAACTGCGGTTGATTTCTGAAGAAGTATGTCTCATTAATTGTTATAACCTCAAACAACTGTTTCTTTTCTAATTCCCTTTTGGGATTAAATCTTAAATATTCTAAATATTTTTCAAACGAATCTATACCCAAATAATTTATTCTTTTCTGCAATCTGCTTTCAAGCAAATATTTTTTATTATCTTGAAAATAAATACCGCTTAATTCATAAATGTATTTCCGCCACTCGTCATAGTTCTTATCTGTCATTTGAAGCTTTCTGTTATTTTTTGATGAGAAATTAAACTTAAATGAATTTATTGATTTTGAAGCTAAAGTTTGCTGCACCATAATTATTCTTTATCCTGCTAAATTATTGAAGTAAACCGTGAACATTTAAAATTTCTTCGGCTGTTTCTCTTACCATTTCTTCGGGATCGTCGGCTAATTTTTGAATAGTTGCTATTATTCGTTCGTCAGAACTTTCCCTAATAATTTCCATTAACCTTAACTTATTCCACATACTATCATCTTCTACCATTGTATCTAAGAACATAAGAGCGGTTTCCAGACTAAGAAAAAACAATAGTTCAACACATAATATCCTTACTTCTTCATCATGATCTCTTAAATTACTTGCTAAAGCATTAGCAAAGTTATTTCTGTTTAGTTCGGAAATTTTTGAATAACTTTCTCCTCCGTCATTTGCAATTATATCTTTAACGGTCTGAAGAAGCAGTTTAACATTCGATGGTGAAGTAGATATTATTTCCGCTACGTGAGCTATAAATTGTTCGGAGTTACTAAAATAATTGTATCTAAGTTTCTCATCAATTTCTTCGTTTTCGCCATAAATATTCATTGATGCTATAAGAATCTCTTTGTCCTCAAAGGATTTTGAAAAATTAACCGCTGCAATTTTGTATCTATCGTCTCCTTCTAAAAGTATATCCAGAATTATTGCTCTTAATTTATCATTATACTCTAAAACCAAATTTAGATCTTTCTTTAACATCATTAAAGCTTCAAGAGTTGCCCACGCTAAGGGACCCGAATACGATTTTAAGTGTTCGGAAAGTAAATGGAAAGCATCTTTATTCTTGCTTTTTCCCAAACTTTCAATAATAGAAAATTTAGTCAGATCGTCTACTTTAGAGAAATTTTTTAAAATAAAATTTGTTGCTTCATTTCCGCCAATTTTTCCTAGGGCTTCCATTATTGTCGGATGAAATAGTTCATCAATGTCAAACATTTTTATAATCGGTTCTATTCCTTTTTTAGACTTGATATTACCTAATGCTTCAATACAAGCCAAAAGGATGTTGTCATCCTTACTTTCGTTAAGTAGTTCAATAATTGTATTTTCAGGTTTTATATTTCCAATTAAGCCCAGTATATCAACAACAAATTTTCTATCATCATCACTACCCTCCGGTAAATAATTTACCAAAGCATCAACTGCTTGTTCTCCTTTTGCCAATAAAATTTCCCCTGCCAGGTTTCTTGTATAACTATTATTAGAAGAAATATACGGTACTACAATATCCGGTATAGACGGATTATTATTTAGAATTAATGCGTTTGAGACCGAATCTCTTATACCAAGGTGAGGACTTAATAGCTTTTCGGCAAAGAAAGCGACAACTTGGTCGGGCATTTCAGTTAATAAGAAGTTTTCTGCCGCAACTCTAACTATGGAAACATCATCAGAATTTATCAGTGCTTTAACCCTGGAAAAATCTTGTTGACCCATATTATTTATAAATTCCTATAAGATTTATTAAAAACTTAATTTTCAATTATTAGTATCGAAATTTTCCGCCTAAGTTTAATCTGTTTTGTTTCTTTTCATCAATTTGAATGCCGAAAGGGTTTTTGAAGAAAAACTATGAATTCTTAGCAAAAGACTAACTTATGATGGCTATATTTAGCCAAATGTATAACTTCTTTTACTTTTAAGAAACGCTTTTGGATGAAGATATTATTTAATTTAAATACATTTTGCGTTGAATTTTTTCATACTAAATTTTATTTCTATTATTAAAAAAATATTTGGGGTTAATAAAATTAATTGTGCGGTTTTATGTCCCTTTAACCGTTTATTGCTGCTATCTATTAATACATGTAAAAACTAACTGATTAAATAATTTGTGATATAAAAAAAGTATATGATAATAA
>CBEVZC010000155.1:0-6644 GCA_965554225.1 uncultured bacterium
GAACTACTCTGAACAAACAGTAAAAAGTTATTATTCTGCTCTCAAACTATTTCTTGATTGGTTTGTAAAATCAAGACTTGATAAAGTAAATGATAATGCTATTAAAGATTATCTATACTATTGTAAAACCGTTCGTAAATATTCATTTTCATCAATGTAACTTGTAACGGTCTCGTGAATGATTTCGTTGCGTGTTTAAGCATCTAATTTAGCAAATACAAACCGAATAGAAAATCTGCGAGGATTTTCGTAAGTAGGCCAGTACTATCAATGAATTATACACGTTGTTGTACAACGTTTTTATTCTTTTTTTATTAAATATACTATTGTATCATCTAAAACTTGTGTAAAATTTTTGGATGTATCAAAATATCTAATACCATACTTTTTACAAGATTTTTTTATCTTTTTACTATATTCAATCATGTTGCTTATAGGTCTTTCGATATAGTCCTTTGATTCGTTAGTTAACCAATCATTTTCCCCTTTACTATAATGATAAACATCTTTAACCTATTTACTTATATTCACATTTGTATAGCCAACAAAACACACTTTAATCCTATCTGGATGTTTTTTTTATAATTCATATATAAGTTCAGGAAGTACAGCCTCACCTTCAACAATATAATCAGTTTCTGACCATATCATATTTTCAAGCATAGCTTTAAAAAAGGCCCAAAATTTTTCAGCAATTTCATTAGGCCATAATTTATCATGAATACCATATTCAGGAATACCATTTGTAAATCCCATTATCAACCAGTCAAGTGATAAATATGGAATTTCAGATTGCTCCATCATTTTTTTAGCAACCAGAGTTTTTCCAGACCTTGAGGTTCCACTAATTATATATATCATTTTGAATTACTTCTGAAGTCTTTGGCTTCCTTATCATAAACAATTTGGTTTAGCGCCTTCGTTCAAGCACATTTATTTTGGATCGAGAGTTCGTGGTTAGACGGATGGAGAAACAAAGTTCCACTTTAGCGAAATGTGCTTGAACGTTTCGTATATGAAAAGTAGCGGATTTATAAGCACTTATCTTTCAGAAAGCAATATACTTAATTAAACACAAAAACGGTTCGAGTTTTCACCCAAACCGCTATTTCTTATACACCATGATTTGTGCCGTTTTATTTTTACCTTATGGCTTTAGTAGTGTTCTTTGTTTTACAAATCAATGTTTTTAATATTTTATTATTAAATTGAAAATAAATTTATTCGTTTGTATTCGGCTTAATAATTTTACCCATTAATACACCATAAATACTAAATTGAATAATCATGTATATCAGTTCCATTATTGTAAAATATGGAATGTCGTTAATTTCCTTTCTAACCACAAAATTTACCACCTGTATTGTAAAATAAAACATAAAAATCAGTCCTGAAAATTTTAACCCTTGTTGTAAGGGCGAACCATTGAAATGCGTTCTTAAATATAATATTGCAAGAATAACTCCTTGTAATGCAATATTTAGTAGTCCTATTATACCGTTAAGTACTGTTTCCTCTTGGTTAAAGTAACCAAAACCTAAATACAGTTGCTGGAAAAATCCCACATGCCACAGAGCTGTAATTGGAAAAATGGTAAATACATAAATGAGCGTTCCTAAGATTATTTTTTTCATAATATTTATCCTTAATAATTAAAATTATATAAATTATTCGTTTCCCTCAGCGGAGTGAAATACAATGCGCTCCCATTCATAGTATAACAAAAAACCAAATTTATTCTACTTTAAAAGCCTATCATTTCTTATTTTCCGGTTGACTATATTGCCAAGTCAAAAAGCATGACTTTCAAATTTTTATTATTTCAATTGATTTTTCTTGTCATTTATGTAAGTATTAATTACCATTTCTGTTTTATTAACTAATCCCTCACCTGCGAAACAGAGTGATAATGCCCTTCTGTAAAATTCTTTTAATGTTTCCAAAGATTCATCTGATTCAACTATAATGTATGTATGGATTTTATCTATTGAACCTGATATTTCAGTAGTATTTACATTTTTTTGCTTATATTCAAATAACTGTTCTACACGATAATCAGTATATTTAAGATCCATCATAGCACTAACTAAAGTTGTTTGTGAAGTTAAGCATAGTGATGTTCCTAGCGTGAAATATTCAAGTGAAGTAGGAGCAAGAGGTTTATCTTTTTCACCCATAAATTCATCTGCGTAGATTTCCCATGTTTCTCCTGAAGGTGTTGAAAGAGTTACTTTGTTTAGATATGCTTTGTCATTGTTATCTACTGATTCAGAAATAGCGAATATTTCGAATTTTAAATTGTTCATAGTATTTAACATTTCAAATATTCCTAAATTTTCTGATTCTTTTAATTCTAAATATTTAGGTTTTGTAGGAATTTTAGTAACAGATGTTAATAAAAAATCTCCATCATGTGATACTTCTGAGTTAGATGTACCTGGTGTTGCTTTATATGTATCAAAGTTATTTCCATTGATAATTAAGTGAGGTTCTACAACTATTTTATTCTTTAATGCATTTCCAGCTGTCCATGCATTAAGAGCAACATTAATAACAGCTTGAGTTGTTTCCTCAGCGACATCACTATCAATGATAATATTAGTAGTTGATACATCTAAAAAACCTGCTCCCTCAATTGATGACATATTGTTCCAACGAAATGTATTTAATATTTCAACTTTTATATTATTCAATTCTACACCTTTCATTTTTGCTGATTTCAAGATTTGTGTATGTAGATTTGAAGCTAGTCCTGCAGTATAGTAACTAAGTGGTGAAGGTCCGAACGGATATTTTCCTTCATCTGCACCTTCATCAGCAAGTAACTGCCAACCTGTATAATTATCAAAGCCGATGGTTTGTACCATACCTTTTTTTAGCATATTTGATTTGTCATTTTTCACCATTTCTGTTATCGTTTTGATATTTACATCGTTGTCATTCTCATCTGAATTTGGAGTAAACTCCTTAAATGCTGTTGGAACCAATGTGTTTTTATTACGTTCGATTACTTGATAATTTTCATAATTATCATAACTTTCTCCATTTCTCATCATGAACAAAATGATATTTCTTTGTCCACTTGGCATTGAAAACCAATACGCAATTCCTACAGCCGCTATTATGGTTATTATAGCTATAATGAATAAAACTATTTTTTTCATAAAATGTGTTCCCTTTAAGTTAGAATGCTTATGCTTAGTTAAGTGCCAATTAACTAAATTGAATTTGGTTATGAAATCCAACCACTTAATAAATTTATATTAATCAAGATTAAATTTATAACCAATGTTTAATAAAGGACCATGACCAATAAAGGTTTTCTTTTTAAACGTTTCACCGTTAGAGAAATTTAAGTCTTCATCTAGTATCATAAATCCAAAAGTCATGGCAGGTTCTATAAATAAATTGATGTTCTTGAACGGATACCACGCATAAGCAAGCCTAAGTGAAATGCTTGCAGGATGTTTATCCAATGTTTCGCCTGCATTGTTTTCTACTTCAAACTTGCTAAAAAAACTAAAATTAATACCGTAATTAAAGCCTTTCTGTTCATTATTTAACCATCTGTTATAGGCTAAGCTTAAAATCTCAGAGTCGGTACCTTTAAAGTCATCGGCTTTACTATACCAGGGTGAAAGTTCACCCGTCAAGTAATCAGCCGTAATTCTGTTTTTTCCAAAGCTAAAGCCTCCTTCTATTTGAAAACCATTTAAAGCTGGTATCGTTAAAGGGTCAGTAGCAATTGTAATTGATTTTTGTGCTTGAGCTTGAAGGCTAAATAATACTATTATAGCTATTGCATATACATATTTCATTTTACTATCCTTTTAATTTATAGTGCAAAGATAGCTCTATAACTGTGAAGATAGATAATGAAAATAAACCTAAAAAGTATAAAAATGGGAACGTGTTCTTTTACATTTTTCTGAATTCCGCAGGTGTTTTACCTACTCTTTTTTTAAAGTAATTATTAAAGTTGGTAGTTTCTTCAAAGCCCATTTGATAACTAATTTCTTTAACAGAGTTATCTGTGTTTATAAGTACTCTTTTGATATTTTTGATGCAAATTTCATCTATAAAAGCCTTGGCTGTTTTATTAACGATACTTTTGGTTACGGCATTAAGCGTTTTTGTAGATAAGTCCATTTTTTTTGCATAATCCTTTACCTTCAAGGTTTGCGTATAACCCTTTTCAATTAAATTTTGAAATTCAATAAAATCTGAAAGGTACTTTTTGTTACTATCCTCTGATTTATTTGTGGTTTTAATTCTAAAAACTTGATTAATAAAAACTTGCAATAGACTTCTAATGATACTATAGGAAAATGAATCTTTGCTATTGGCTAATTCTTCTTTAATCTGATGTATTAGCTTTATAAGAATTTTATACGCTTCATAATTGAGTTGAATATTGGGTTTGTATATAAATTCATTAAAAAGCAATAATGATTTTTGAGCCTCTTTCTCAATAAAAAAACTACTCAAAAAAGAATAATTAAAAACTAATATATGTCCTTTAGAAATTTGGTCAGAAAATTTGTGTATCTGCCCTTTTCTAATAGCTAATAAAGTTCCTTTTTTACATTGGTAGTCTGTGAAATCTATAGTATGAATTTCTTTACCTTCCGTATAAAGTATAAATGCAAAAAACTCAATCTGATGAAAATTAAAAGGCGAGTGTGTAGGATGCTTGGTGTTTAGAATTCTTTGAATGGATTCTAATCTAAAAATTCCTTCGGCGTTTATTGTATTATCAATTTCAAGAATTGGATAGTCACTCATTATTTAGTCTTAGAAAATTTCTGAAATTTTGATTTATTCCGTTAAGTTCTTGAGTTTGCAATGTTTTCTCAAATGGTACTGAACGGTTTGGCTATGAATCGTACCGTGTAGCGGCATGATTTATAGCCTTTGTTGTGTGTAGTTTGTTTCTTTTATAAAGAATTATTAAGCCAAATATAGGGCCTATGGCCAAAATCAATAATACTGAAGGTGAATCAGTAATTATTGTCAGTTCATTCAAAAGCTGAATACTAATTATGGTAATCGTAAATCCGATGGAGTTTACAATTGTCAGAGCAGTACCTGTTAATTCTAAAGGTGCATTTTGGGCGATCAGTGTTGAGAATAGAGGTGAATCGGCAATTACTACCATCCCCCAAAAAAGAAGAAAAGCAATAAATACTTCTGGTGTTACAATAAAAAACATAAGTGGTGAAGCGAGGCAGCAGATACATGATAAAAATAGAGAAGCAAAAGCTATTATTCTGACTGAGAACTTAAGTGCTAAATAACCACCTAATATGCACGACAATCCACCAATGCCTATAATATAAAAAGAAAGCAAAGGGATATTAAAGTTTGCTTCAGCGTGTTGTTCTAAATAAACATGAAGCATATAGGGAACAAATGCCCAGAATGCATATAACTCCCACATATGTCCAAAATATCCAATGGAAGCAGCTCGAAAATCTTGCCCTTTAAAAATTTTTGGAATTGCCGATAAGCTAATTTTTTGACTTCCCTTTCTTTTTGGGCCATCAGGAACAAAACTCAGAATCAATATGCCCCCGATAACCGCTAGAAAAGAAGTGCTAATCAAAACAATTTCCCATGGGAGTTCTCCTTTGATATCTGTTAACAAATGAGGAAGTGCCGTTCCAACAACAAGGGCACCAACTAAATATCCAAGAGATTTACCAAGTCCTTTATCAAAATAGTCCGCTGCTATTTTCATTCCAACAGGATAAATACCTGCAAGAAAGAAGCCAGTCAAAAATCGAAAGGCCAGAATACTTAGGTATGTATTTACATCCAGAACTACAATCAGATTAAAGGCTGCACCCAATATTGCACAAATAAAAAACACTTTAGATGGTGAGAAACGGTCTGCGATGGATAGAAATGCGAATACCAATGTCCCCACTATAAATCCAAGCTGAACACTAGATGTTAGAAACCCTAATGCACTTTCCCCTAGTTCGAAGTGCATTCTCAATTCAAGCATTACTCCATTCCCAGCAAACCAAAGCGAGGTACACAAGAATTGTGAAATGACTATTAATGGAAGTATATATTTCGGAGTATCCATTTATTTAATTACACACAACGTTTCGTATATGCAAAGTAGGCGATTGCGGACTTCAAACTTATCAAACCGACACAATTTTGAAGCGGGCTACAACCCTTGAATTTACTACTATTCCGCCTATTTTGTATATACATTGTTGTGCCGTCGTGCTTCTTTTTAAGTTTGAAATATCACTTCTCTCAGATATAGCCATTTTGAAAGTTTTGCATATACTTCAGTTACGGAATTTCCTTTAAATTCTTTTGTGTCATCCAAAAGGTCTCTCATGAACGAATCGTAAATCTCGCTCTTGATTTTAAGAGTTACTGGATTTGTCTTTCTGTCATAAATAGTGATTTTACCAGAATATTCAATCCATTCTTTGGCCCTCAAATGTCTTCCGTAGATTTCTTCTTTCGATTGATATAGAATTTTTGCTTTTGGCATAATTGTCAATTAAAAATCAATTTTCTTATATGCAAAACACTTAAAATCTTTTTCGTCCTTTTGGTCAAATCGGTTCATATTACAAAGCAATTCCTCATTTGGGTCGTTATCGTGTTTGCAAGTT
>CBEVZC010000156.1:0-6573 GCA_965554225.1 uncultured bacterium
ATATTTGTTTTTTCAAACTACTAAAGATAATTTTATAATTAAGAAAAAATCGAAATTGAATTTATTGTTTGTATTAAAATCTTCAACATTTGGATAAATAAAAATAATGGAATTTATGAAAGAAGTGCGGTTAGCGGAGATATTATCCGCTATTGATGATAAGAAAACGAAAATAATTGATGTTAGACCTATTGATGCTTATAACGGCTGGAAGCTTATGAATGAAACTCGCGGCGGGCATATAAAAGGAGCAAAGTCTTTACCTGCGAAATGGACTAACTATATGGATTGGATTGAAATCGTTAAGTCGAAAGAAATTTCAACTGATGATAAAATAATTGTGTATGGATATAATAGAGAAGAAACGCAAAAAGTTGCCAGGCGGTTTTGGAATTTTGGGTTCACTGATGTAAGCGTATATTACCATTTTGTAGAATGGTCGGTCAATCCCGAGCTGCCGATGCAAAAACTTGAGAAATACAGGAATCTTGTTTATCCTGCATGGGTTAAGTCTCTTTTGAATGGAGAATCACAGCCCGAATACGATAATAATAAGTTTGTAATTTGTCATGCGCACTACCGTAACCGCGATGCTTATTCATCGGGACATATACCCGGAGCAATTGACATTGACACACTGGCTCTTGAATCCCCGGAAACATGGAACCGCAGATCGCCTAAAGAACTTAAAACCGCATTGGAACAACATGGAATTACTGCCGATACAACGATTATTTTGTATGGTAAATATATGCATCCAGATAATGCAGATGACTTTCCAGGAAGCGCTGCCGGACACATCGGAGCAATCCGCTGCGCTTTTATTATGATGTATGCAGGAGTTAAAGACGTTAGAGTTTTAAACGGTGGTTTTCAATCATGGAAAGATGCCGGTTATGAAATTACTACGGATGATGTTCCTAAAGTTCCGGTCCCGGAATTTGGAGCTGAAATACCTGTGCACCCCGAACTTGCAGTTGATTTGCAGGAAGCAAAAGAGATGCTTAAATCGGATGATGCGGAATTGGTAAGCGTAAGAAGCTGGCAGGAATATATTGGTGAAGTAAGCGGTTATAATTACATAGAAAAGAAAGGGCGAATTCCAGGTTCAGTTTTCGGCAATTGCGGTTCGGATGCTTATCACATGGAAAATTATAGGAATGTTGATCATACTACTCGAGAATTTCATGAAATTGCCGAGCAGTGGGAAAGAGTTGGAATTACTCCGGATAAGCATCTTGCTTTTTATTGCGGTACAGGCTGGAGAGGCAGCGAAGCCTTTTACAATGCTTGGTTGATGGGCTGGCCACGCGTTTCGGTTTACGACGGCGGATGGTTCGAATGGAGTAATGATCCTAAAAATCCATACGAAACCGGAATACCAAATAGCAGCAGATAATTTCATTTCTAAATCTTTTATGATTAGTAATAATTGTATTCTTGTAATCTGAATTGTTTATTTAATACTTTTAATTGCGTTTTTACTAAAAACAAATATTATCTTGATAATATTCAGTTTATCAAAGTTTCATCTGAATTAGAAGCAGATACTGCACTTGTATTGGATTTCATTTTCTATTTACAAATGTTAAATATCATTGTTATATTATTATTAATAAATTCCAAAGCAAGCATTATTTCGTGAATTCAGTTTATTCTAAAAATGTGATGGGAAAATTCATAAATAGTAAATTGATAGTAAAAATCGCAAAGGGTTAGTTGGTAGTTTTTAATAATCATGAATAAACTTTTAAGCGAACATTCTCCTAAAACTTAACCTGCTAATTCAAAATAAAATAGATTACTAAGATAAAGGAATAAAATGGATAAAGCAGAACAGACGATGATAGACAATATCTTAAAGAATACCGGGAAAAGTTTAGAAGATTGGGTTGATATTGTAAAAAGGAAAAACTTCAGTAAGCACGGGGAAATTATAAAGTTTTTAAAACAAGAGCACTCTTTTACTCATGGTTTCGCTAATCTGATTGCACACAAAGCGAGAAAATCGGATGCCGGTTCGGCAGAAAACATTGATGAACTCGTGGAAAATCAGTATAAAAACAAAAATGAGTTTAAACCAATCTATAATAAAATAATTACTGAAGTGAAAAAATTCGGTGCTGATGTAGAGATTGCCCCAAAAAAAGCAAGTGTGAGTCTTAGAAGGAAAAAGCAATTTGCTCTTGTTCAGCCTTCTACAAAAACCAGAATTGATTTGGGATTAAAGTTAAAAGGGAAAGAGGTAAAAGGCCGGTTAGAAAATTCAGGACCGTTCGGTGCAATGTGTACTCACAGAGTTAGGCTTGAACAGATTACGGATATAGATAAAGAAGTAATTGATTGGCTAAAAGAAGCTTATGAAGAAGCAATTTAGAAAGCAATAAAATTGAATATATCAAAATATTTAAGTAGAATAAATTATCGCGGTAAACTTAGTCCGACTTTGAAAGTTTTGCAAGCTCTTCAGAATGCGCATCTACTCGCAGTCCCTTTTGAAAATCTGGATATTCACCTAAATAGAATTATTCAATTAGATGTTGAAAAATTATTCGATAAGATAGTTATTAGAAATAGAGGTGGATTTTGTTATGAGTTAAATGGATTGTTTTTCGAATTATTAAAAACGATAGGTTTTGATGCTAAAATGGTTTCTGCACGTGTGTATGATAGCATTAAAGGATACGGACCTGAATTTGATCACATGGCAATAATTGTAAGGATAAATGATGTGGATTACTTGACAGATGTTGGTTTCGGTGAATTCACAAATCTTCCGTTGGAAATAAATTTAGATAAAATGCAACATGATGAACGTGGAAAATTTATAATCGAACAATATGATAAAAATTATTTTAAGGTTAGCAAGAAAACTGAAGAGAAATGGATTCCACAATATATTTTTTCATATACGGAAAGGAAACTTTCTGATTTTAATGAAATGTGCCTTTATCATCAAACTTCACCCGATTCGCATTTTACGCAAAAGCGAATTTGTTCAGTGGCAACAAAAAACGGACGTATTACAATTTCCGGCAACGTATTGAAAATTAGGGAAGACAATACTATAAATGAAGAATCAATAAACAACAATGGAGATTTGGAAAGTATTTTGATAAAATATTTTAATATCGAATTATAAGAAATTTAATTACAATTTCAAGAGAGAGAGAAAATGACATATAAAAAAGGAAGAGTAAAAGGAATCGGAGGAATATTTTTTAAAACTAAAGATCCGAAGAAACTTAAAGAATGGTATGGCAAAAATTTTGGAATGGTAACCGATGAATATGGCTCTATGTTTGAGTTTAGAGACTCGGAAAATCCTGAACAAAAAGCTTATTTACAATGGAGCCCATTTAGTAATAGTACAGAGTATTTTAATCCGTCTCCTAAAGAATTTATGATAAACTATCGTGTGGAAAATATTGAAAACTTAGTAGAACAGCTAAAAGCTGCCGGGGTGAAGACTCTTGATGAAATTGAAGAATACGATTATGGTAAATTTGTGCACGTTCTGGATCCGGAAGACAACAAGATAGAACTATGGGAACCGGTAGATGAAACATTTTCCAACTCATCGGAAACTGAATCTGATAATGTATAATATTTACTTGAGCAAATTACAGAAATGAAAGGTTAAAAATGGATAGAAAACTTCCAGTAATTTTAATGGTGATACTAATTTTTATTTTATCCGCGTGCGGGTATAAATCGGGTCGTACTGAACAAAGTAAAAGAAAAACTGTTTATGATTCCTTGAAAGCAAAGCAGTACGGAGCTGATAAGTACGGAATGAAAAAGTATGTTATGGCATTTCTTAAGAAAGGTCCTAACAGAAATTTGGATTCTGCGCAATCAGCAAAACTTCAAATGGCACATTTAAAAAATATTATTAGAATGGCAAATGAAGGGAAATTGGTTTTAGCAGGTCCATTCTTAGACAATGGTGATCTGAGAGGGATTTATATTTTTGATGTTAGTACAATTGAGGATGCAAAGAAATTAACGGAGTCCGATCCGGCAATTAAAGCAGGAAGTTTAATCATGGAATTAAAAGAATGGTACGGTTCAGCTGCTTTAATGGAGGTAAATAAGATTCATAAATCTTTATCGAAAGTAGAGATAGTTAAATAATAATTGACAAATCAAAAACTTAAATTTTTTAATGAAAATTAAAGCTAATACTGTTAAGGAATATATTGATCTTGTTCCGGAAGAGAAACGTAAACCCTTTATAAAACTACGTAAAGCGATTATTGATAATCTACCGGAAGGTTTTCAAGAAGAAATGAGTTACGGAATGATCGGATATGTTGTTCCACATTTTATTTTTCCCGATGGTTATCATGTTAATCCGGAACTGCCATTACCATTTATAAACATCGCTGCTCAAAAGAATTTCATTGCTCTTTATCATATGGGAATTTATTCCGATGAGAAAATTTATAAGTGGTTTATTAATGAGTATCCGAAGCATAGTAAACAAAAATTGGATATGGGTAAAAGCTGTATAAGATTCAAGAAAGTCGATCAAATTCCATTTGATTTGATTGCTGAATTAGTAAAAAAGATCAAAGTTCAGGATTATATTAAAAATTACAATAAAAATTTGAAACGTAAGTAAAATTTCTTGGTGGATATCCTTTACTTTAATTGGATTTAATTATGACTATCAAAATTGCTATCTTTATTTTATTATACCTAATTATTTTTTCATGTTCTGCACCGGTTAAAAAATTGGAAAATAAAAAAGATTTTTCCGTTATAGCATATTATACAGGCAATGGAACAGATATTGAAAAATATCCGGTTGAAAAATTAACACACCTTATATTCAGCTTTCTGCATTTGAAGGGGAATAAATTGTCTTTCGATAAAAGTGCTGATAAGCTGGCGGTAAAACGACTAACCGGATTGAAGAAAAAATATAAAAGTCTTAAAATTTTAATTTCCCTTGGCGGATGGGGAGGATGTGAAACTTGTTCTGAAGTTTTTGGGAGGAAAAAGGGCAGAACGGAATTCGCAGAATCGGTTAAAGGAATATTAGATCGTTTCAACGCGGACGGAATTGATTTGGATTGGGAATATCCCGCTATTGAAGGTTATCCGGGTCATCCGTATTCTATAGCTGACAAACATAATTTTACAATGCTTGTTAAGAAATTAAGAGAGGTACTTGGTGATAAATACGTAATAAGTTTTGCCGCCGGCGGTTTTACTAAATATATAAAAAACTCAATCGAGTGGAAAAAAGTTATGCCTTCGGTTGATATTGTAAACCTGATGACATACGATTTGGTGAAAGGATACAGCACCGTTACGGGTCACCACACTCCGCTTTTTTCAAATAAAAAGCAAAGGGAATCGGTTGATAATGCGGTTAGAATGCTTGATTCTATTGGTGTTGATAAAAATAAAATTGTTATTGGCGCTGCTTTTTATGCAAGAGTTTGGGAAAATGTTCCGGATGTAAACAACGGATTGTATCAATCAGGTAAATTTAAGACTGCAGTTAATTACAAAGATTTTGAAAAGATGTTTCCGGCTGCAGAAGGATTTAAATACTATTGGGACAAAACATCGCAAGCTCCGTACATCTACAATGCTGAAGCAAAACTCTTTGCCACTTTCGACAATTCAACATCAATTTCTTTAAAAACCGAATACGCATTCAAAAATAAATTAAACGGCATAATGTTCTGGGAATTGACTCTGGATAAGAGAGAAGATGGACTTTTATTTTCAATTATAAAAACTATTAATAAATATTAAGCATATCTCAATACTAGATAAAAACTACAAAGTCCCTTTTCGGAAAACAATTGAGAAAGAGCATTTCAAAATATCTCGTCAATTACATATAAGATCGCTGTATTTACTTTGCATTTTATTCTTAGTTAATTTTTATTAACTTGTTTCGAAATTTTGTCAAAAGAGGAAATAGAAAAATGATTAGAATAAATAATATTATAGTAACTTTTTTTGTATTGTTCTTGTTTCCTTTAATCGTAAAAGGTGGGGGATGGACGCAAAAAAAATCTGGAGGCTTCTTTATTTTGGAGTATAGATTTCTAAAAAGCTCCAAATACCTTGATGATTTGGGCGAACATAAACAAATACCGGAATTGACCGATGCATCTTTTAACTTTTATGGGGAATATGGGTTAACGGAAAAATTGACCATATCGTTAAATTTTCCTTTCTATAAAATGCTAAAAAAAGATGTTTCTTATCATCCGGGAATTTACGGCAATCTTGAAAAAAGTAATGGAATTGGTGATCCGGATCTTGGATTACGGTACAATGTATATTCTGTTGGTCAAACAGTCTTGTCTACTTCGTTTATTCTCGGAATTCCAATTCCCAATAAAGTTGATAATGTTTTACCATTGAGTGACGGAGAGTTCAATCAAATCTTCGGGTTCGAAATTGGCCATTCTTTTTATCCTACTCCAGCATATTTTACTGGCGAGATTAAATTTAATAATAGAACTAATGGCTATTCTGATCAATTATACTAAGATTCAATTAGTAAGTGCGACAAAATAGATTTAATTCTCTGGGGTTAAC
>CBEVZC010000157.1:0-6487 GCA_965554225.1 uncultured bacterium
GGATTTAGTAGGTGTTGATGAAAATCAGTACCCTGTATTCATCCTAATTAGAACCGTATATTATGACCAATTATTATTTGAGATTTTTGATCTTTTACAACGGACAATGGAAAATTTAAACATTTTTACACAATTATTTTCACAAAATGAAATTGATCCCGGTCTGCAGCCCAGAATTATAATAATTGGACCATCTTATACCGCAGCATTTAAGAATATTATTAGCCATTGTGCAGTAGTTAATATTGAACTTTATTCTTTTACTGGCTTGGAAAATGAAGAAGGGAAGGGAATTTTAATAGAAAAAGAAGAAAATGAAAGGAATATTAATAAATTGAATTTAAATAAGAATTATATCTATCCTTCAAAAAACTTAGAACAACTTGCCGAACTTACGAATGAAGAACTTAATGAATTTTATAAAGAATAAATTAAGAAAGAAATTTAAAGAATTAAATCCCGGACATAAAAAAACCCCTAAAAATTTTTTAAGGGGTTTTTGTGGGCCCAGATGGACTCGAACCACCGACCCTCTGATTATGAGTCAGATGCTCTAACCAACTGAGCTATGGGCCCGTATTTTAGAGACTCAAAAATAGTATTTTGAACATTCTAAATCAATAGTTATTTAGTAAATGTTGTATTTTCGTTTTCAGCTTTTCGATATCTGTGTTTTTACAAAATTTTCAATTCCTGCATTTTAACATTAAGCCTCAATTCTTGCAGTAATATTGCAGTTTTATTCTTTTTAATTTTCAAACTCTTAAAATCCGTTTTTCAAAAACAATCAGGTAAAATTAAAAGAAATGATATACAATAAATTAAAAAAATATTTTGATGATAATAGAAAAAATCTTAATTTTGAGCCGTAATTATTAAATATTTTGTTTAGAAGTAAATAAAGTATTATATTTAAAGTTCTATTGATTGCCGGGGTGGCGGAATTGGTAGACGCACTGGACTTAAAATCCAGTGGGAGTTATCTCCCGTGCCGGTTCGAGTCCGGCCCTCGGTACTCAATTTAACTGGGTTCTTAGCTCAGTTGGTTAGAGTGTCTGCTTGACGTGCAGAAGGTCATAGGTTCGAATCCTATAGAACCCACGGTTATCGGAGTGAACTCCGATTTTTTTTATTTGGTAATCCGTATTATGAATAAAATTAAAATTACATTTCCAGACGGCTCAGTTCATGAGTATGATAAAGGCATTACTCCTTTGCAGATTGCCGAGTCAATTTCACATCGATTGGCTGATGATGCTTTAATTGCTAAAGTTAATGGTATCCCAAAAGATATGAATTTTAAGATTAACGAAGATTCTAAACTACAGATCTTTACATTTAAGGACGACGAAGGAAAGCATGCTTATTGGCATTCAACTTCGCATTTAATGGCTCATGCAATCCAGTCTCTTTTCCCTGAAGCTAAATTTGGAGTTGGGCCGGCGATTGAAGGTGGTTTTTATTACGACTTCGAAATAAATAAACAATTAACCGATGATGATCTAAAGAAAATTGAAGACAGAATGTTGCAGCTCGCAAAGGAAAATCATTCCTTTGATAGAAAAGAGTTGGCCAAAAGTGATGCAATTAATTATTTTAAGCAAGTCGGAGATAATTTCAAGTTAGAAATACTAGACGGACTTAATGACGAGGAAGAAACAATCAGCATCTACTCGGAAGGAGATTTTACTGATTTATGTACGGGCCCTCATATCCCTTCTGCCGGGAAAATTAAATATGTAAAATTGCTGAATGTTTCAGGTTCATATTGGAGAGGCGACGAGCATAATAAGAGGCTGCAAAGAATTTACGGTGTTTCTTTTCCGAAAAAGAAAATGTTGGAAGAGCATCTGCAGTTGTTGGAAGAAGCAAAGAAACGCGATCATAGGAAATTAGGCAAGCAATTAGACCTGTTTAATATTGTTGAAGAAGCCGGTCCCGGTTTAATTTTTTGGCATCCGAAAGGGGCAAGAGTTAGAACGGCTGTGGAGGATTTTTGGAAAGATGCACATTTCAAAAACGGGTACGAACTAATTTATACTCCGCATATCGGTAAAAGTTGGTTATGGGAAACCAGCGGGCATTTATCTCATTTTAAAGAAAATATGTTTGCACCAATGACAATCGATGAGCAAGAGTATTATGTTAAACCTATGAATTGTCCTTTCCATATTATGATTTATAAATCCGGTCTTCGTTCATATAGAGATTTACCTCTTAGGTGGGCTGAGTTGGGAACAGTTTACCGTTATGAAAAAAGCGGCGTTCTTCATGGCTTGTTAAGAGTTCGCGGCTTTACACAAGATGATGCACATATTTTTTGTACTCATGAACAGATAGAAGAAGAAATAATTGAAGTTATTCGTTTTTCACTATATATTTGGAAATCGTTCGGTTTTGAAAAGTTAAAATTTTATGTCTCAACCAAACCGGAAAAAGCTGTTGGAAATGATGACCTTTGGGAGAAAGCAACAGATTCTTTAATCAATGCTTTAACAACTGAAGGCTTGGAATATGAAATTGATGCAGGCGGCGGTGCGTTTTACGGTCCTAAAATAGATATTAAAGTTAAAGATGCTCTTAATCGCGAATGGCAGATGAGTACAATCCAGTTCGATTTTAATTTGCCGGAACGTTTCGATATGAAATATATTGGCGAAGATGGAAAAGAACACAGACCGTTTATGGTTCACAGAGCTTTGTTGGGTTCAATTGAAAGATTTATGGGTGTTATGATTGAACATTTCGGAGGAGCATTTCCAATGTGGCTGGCTCCTGTGCAGGTTGCTGTAATTCCCGTATCCCAGAGCTTTTCGGATTATGGACAAAAAATCTTTGATATTTTAAGGGAAAAAGGAATTAGAGTCGAGTTAGACAAACGAAACGAAAAGATCGGATATAAAATAAGACTTTGGGAAACGCAGAAAATTCCTTATATGCTTATTGTAGGTGAACGGGAAAAAGAAAATAATTCTGTTTCGGTAAGGCAGCACAAAGTCGGTGATAAAGGTTCGGTTAAAATTGAAGAATTTATCGCAAATATTTTAGATGAAATAAATAATAAAATTATAAACTAATTTTCGAGGTAATTTATCGCTAAAAAAAAGGTACGTATTAATCATGAAATCAGGGTCATAGAAGTTAGGGTGATTGATACTGACGGAAAACAGCTAGGAATTCTTCCTATTTCCAAAGCATTACAAATAGCAGATGAAAAAGGATTAGACTTGGTTGAAATTGCGCCGCAAGCTAAACCGCCTGTTTGTAAAATAATTGATTTTGGAAAATTTCAATATGAGCAACAGAAAAGAGACAAGCTGCAAAAAAAGAAACAGCATGTAACTATTCTTAAAGAAATTAGACTTCATCCTAATACGGATACTCATGATTTTGATTTTAAAGCGAGACATGCAGAAAATTTTATTAAAGATGGTAACAAAGTAAAAGTTTCTGTTATATTTAAAGGGCGAGAATTAGCTTATAAAGATCACGGAAAGGAACTTTTAATAAAATTTGTTGAAAGATTAAAAGACGTTGCAAAAGTAGAAAATGAAATAAAGTTTGAAGGACGAACAATGCACACTATACTTACTCCTTTGAAAGTGAAAAAAAAATAAAATAAACTGGGATTAACATTATGCCAAAAATGAAAAGTAATAGAGGAGCAGCTAAAACATTTAGAAAAACCGGCTCCGGTAAGGTAAAGAGAAATAAAGCTTTTAAATCTCATATCTTAACCAAGAAAAACGCAAAAACAATTAGAAACTTAAGAAAAGCAACTTTGGTTTCTAAAGCGGACGAAAAACGTGTTAAAACAATGATTCAATAACGGAGATAAAAAGAAATGCCACGCACAAATAATGCACCCGCTTCTCGTAAGAGAAGAAAGAAATTACTAAAATTAGCCAAAGGCTATTGGGGCTCTAGAAGCAAGGTTTATACCGTTGCTAAACATTCTGTTGAAAAAGGACTTCAATATGCTTACAGGGATAGAAAAGCTAAAAAAAGAACTTTTAGAAAACTATGGATTGTTAGAATAAATGCAGCTGCAAGATTGAACGGTACTACGTATTCAAAATTAATTCATGCTCTGCAAAACAAAGGTGTTGATATCAATAGAAAAGTTCTTGCAAGTTTAGCTGTGGAAAACCCGCAGGCTTTTTCCGATATAGTAAAATTTGTATCTGAATAATTTATTTGAGGCTATCCTTAAGTCGTTCATATTCACTCTAAGTGGATAAACTTGATTGTAATTTGAATTTTTTTTAATTCTGGTCAAGGTGAAAGACAATGAAAAAGGATCAGCCTTAATTTTTTTTAAACCGGTCGGTAATTTAATATGGAACAAAAAATAAAAGATATTATTTCAGCTTTCGAAAAAGACCTTTCTAATGTTGAAACTCTGCAAGGTTTAGAAGATGTACGTATTAAATATTTTAGTAGAAATGGATTTTTCTCTAATCTTTTCGAGGATTTTAAAAATTTACCGAAAGAAGAAAAACCTAAATACGGTCAGGTTTTAAATTCTACTAAAAAAGAAGCACAGAAAAAATTTGAGCAATTAAAAAAAAATCTTTCCAATAGTTTAGATATTCAAAAAAGATTTGTTGATCTCTCACTTCCCGGTAGAGAACAAAAAATTGGAAGCGAACATATTATTTCGCAAACCATTGATAATATTAGCAATATTTTTAAGGGATTAGGTTTTTCTGTCTATGTCGGACCGGAATTAGAATCGGATGAGAATAATTTTGAGTCTTTGAATTTTCCGCCGGATCACCCTGCAAGAGATATGCAGGACACATTTTTCATAAACGATAAATTCTTGCTGCGGACACATACTTCACCTGTGCAAGTTAGACTAATGAAGAAGAAAAAACCTCCTATTAGAGCAATTATGCCCGGCAAAGTTTACAGGAATGAAGCTATCAGTGCAAAAAGTTATTGCTTGTTTCATCAGATTGAAGGTCTTTATATAGATACCGATGTAACTTTCGCGGAATTGAAAGGAACTCTAGTTTATTTTGCTAAAAAATTGTACGGACAAAATGTTAAGTATCGTTTTAGATCCAGTTTTTTCCCGTTTACCGAACCAAGTGCTGAAGTTGATATTTGGTGGCAGCCGAAAGGCAAAGAGGGGAGATGGCTGGAGATTTTAGGCTGCGGTATGGTTGACCCGAATGTGCTGGATAATGTCGGTATCGATTCCGAGAAATATACAGGCTATGCATTTGGTATGGGTGTGGAAAGAATGGCTTTACTGAAATACGGTATAAGCGATATCAGATTATTTTTTGATAATGATTATAGATTTTTGCAACAATTCTAAGTAAAGGTTTCAGGAGTTAAAATTGAAAATCTCGTTAAATTGGATTAAAGATTACATTAACCTAAATGGAATTTCCGTTGATGAAATTGTTGAAAAACTCACAACTTCAGGATTGGAAATTGAAGAAGTTATTGACGAAGCAAAAAATTTTGAGAATATAGTAGTAGGTTTTGTAAAAGAAGTTAAAAAACACCCCAATGCTGATAAGCTTTCTTTGTGTGTTGTTAACGATGGTCAAGAGGATTTTCATGTTGTCTGTGGTGCGCCCAATGTTGCAGAAGGACAAAAGGCTGTATTTGCAAAAGTAGGAGCCGAGCTACCCGGCGCCGGATTTAAATTAAAGAAAGCTAAGATTAGAGGTGAAGTTTCCTTGGGGATGTTATGTGCAGAAGATGAACTCGGTTTAGGTCCCAACCACGATGGCATAATGGTTCTTGACGAATCTTCAGAAATAGGCAAACCCTTTTCGGAATTCTTAAATAAGAATGATGTTATTCTGGATATAGCTGTTACACCTAACAGAGCCGATGCTTTAAGTCATATCGGTGTTGCCAGAGATCTTTCTGCTTTATTCGATAGAGCACTGATACTTCCGGAAGTTAAATTTCAAGAAAGCGATAAAGAAGCGGGTGAATTGGCGCGAGTAATTATTGAAAATGAGACTGATTGTCCCAGATACGTTGCAAAAGTTGTAACTGATGTTGAAATTACAGAATCACCGGACTGGCTGAAAGGGAAGTTATTAAGCATCGACCTTCGTCCCATAAATAATATTGTAGATGCTACCAATTTTGTGCTTCATGAATTTGGACAACCGCTTCATGCTTTTGATCTGGATTTACTTACCGACAAAACTATTGTTGTTAAAAATGTAAAGGATGGTACTAAGTTTGTAACTTTGGACGGTAAGGAAAGAATATTGAAAGAAACCGATCTGATGATTTGCGATACCGAAAAACCTGTAGCAATTGCAGGTGTGATGGGCGGTGAAAACTCCGAGGTGACTGAAAATACAAAAAATATTTTGATTGAAAGTGCATTCTTCCGGCCGAGTGCCGTCAGAAAAACTTCGAAACGCCTCGGGCTTTCTACCGACGCATCTTTCCGGTTTGAAAGAGGCTGCAATCCTGATATTGCTGTTCATGCTGCAAATAGAGC
>CBEVZC010000158.1:0-6454 GCA_965554225.1 uncultured bacterium
TTTGTTTAGAAAATGATTCTGTAAGAGAAACTATAAAAATCTTTAATAAGTTTTCTAAAGTAGAACAAACGGAGCTATCAAAAGTTGGTTTTAAGTTTTAGAAAGAATTTCCCAAATATTTAATGAAAGATTAAATGCTGAAAATGATGTTATTTCTATATATTAATTAATTCTTTATTATAATTAAACACTTAAAACAATTCATATTTCTTTAAAATCAACATAACAAACAACTGCTATTAACCACTCATTCAAGTTGAGGTGAGAGGGTATAACCATAGATGCTGGCTTGATGTTTTAATGATTTAATTCTTTGTTCTTTGATTTTTTCAACCACGGGTGATAAAGCACCGGTCAGCATGTCTTAAACTTCATCTTGCTAAGGGTTTTGTAAGTTCATTAAATATGTTAATTTTGTAAGTGACAAAATTTTGGACTTAAGCTGACTGCGAGTTCGCACTTGGCAGTTTCTGAATTTTTTATATTGTCTTAAAAAACTGCGTTGCTGTTTTTAGTTCCTGAGAGCAGCCAAACATAAGTTAAAAAGTCAACAATAAAAAATAGGAGACTTGTGATGAAAAAGTTAATTAACATCTCGTTTTCATTTCTTCTCTTTTCCTTTATTGGTTTTTTCGGAATTTTTGCTCATGTCTCAGCGCAGAACGGCGCCTGGATTTCTCAAACAATTTCTCAGAACATGGATGGATGGTGGTGGTATGATTGTGGCGAAACTGTTGCCGCTTTGACCCGGCAGTATTCCCGCTACATCTATTTCTTTGATATTAATTCATCGCAATGGTCGGTAGTGGATTTCGGTTCTACCCAGACGGTGAGAAAATTTGCGGTAAAAGGGAATTGTGCCATGGCCTATACCGATTCCCTGATCGTAGGCTACAGCGCTATTACTTCACAGTGGGATACGCTCTATTATCAGGGACAGGTTTTGGATCCTGAACCATCCTGGAGTGGAAGTCCTAGCTGGGGTGCTGGAGAAAATCTTGCCTATTTTGTGACCAATTCCGCCGCCTATATTTTTGATACTGAACTGGGTCAGTGGCAAACGTTTCAATACTCTATTCCGTTTACTTACCAATCCAATAACGGTCGGTTCTGGTCCCGGGGAGATTATGCCGGTATCATCCTGTCTGATTATGGGCAAAACCTATACTATAACCTGGCTTATAGTTTACATGCCCATGCTTTTAGTGAGTTGTCTGACGGGGGATATTATCAGGATTCTGACTGGAAATTCGACCATGGATATGTGGCACACTGGGACGATGGAAGCACCTATAAAATCATTAGCTACACCGCGGGCAGCAATTCCTTTAGCACTATCACCCTTTCAATACCGCCAAATATGTCTACCCAGAATTTGGATCCGAATAATATCATTGAACGCACGGTTTTTGTTTTTTCATATATAGAGGAAGTCAGTCATCCGAACTATCGTCTGCATTCCCTGGGTTTCGATACCCGCACCGGCATCTGGATGGAAGATATCTGGGATTACAATGAAAACGACTGGGCTATTAAAGATTGGCGTTGCGGTGGGCAGATAGCGATGCTTGCTTGTGTCGATTTGAATAACAACAATCGTGTCACACTCCGTGTATTCTCCGGGCAAGGTAGTTCTTTTCATGATTACACGCCAGGGATTCTCTATGATATCAATATTGGCCAGTTACCATTAGGGGGAACAGTTCTTGCTTACTATGATACATCATATATCTGGTTCCATTCTATCACAACCGAGACCTCCCATATCATTCCTGTGAATGGAATAGAGTATGCCACTGCGAATTCTGTGATGAGTAAAGATTTTACGTGGGTCAATTTTAATCTGAATGCCAATCCGGATAGTACATACTCAATTTATTTTAATGAAGTGCAAAATTCTGTAAATAGTATGATGCTGCCAAGGTTTGCTGACAAGTGCCCCTCAACACCCTTTTTAGCCACTTTCAACCTGTTCTTTCTCAATAAAAAGGTTTACCTCTACTCCGGTATAGTAAATGATTATTCTGTAGTAAATTTCCCCTCAGCGGTTCAGGCTTCGCAAATTCATGCGAAGGATAAATTAGCGGCAGTCAAAACCAGCGATTACTTAGCCATTTATGATGCCACAACAAATTCCACGCATACAGAGACATACTCTTATTACTCCGACCCCTCGCTGGGTGCCCATGTGGCGGTGATTCAAAGAAACAATATCTTACAGGCCTATAGCACCATAACGCATCAATGGTATGAATTTACCATTCCGAATGGGATTGGCAGTTGGGCTGCAAGTGACTATCTGGGACGATGTGAATCCCTCGGGATTGATGACAGATATTATGCGTTTAACGGTTTCAACGGGAATCTGGTGGAGCTGCAACCGCAGGGGAATTGGGTGAACGGGGTCAATACAAAAATGGGTGCAAAAACCATTTTGGTCGTGCGGGACAGCATCATTTATGCTTTTGACCCGCAAGCCGTAACAGGTATTTCGAATCCGAATAGTGTTTCGCCATTGCCGACGAATTTCCATTTAGAACAAAATTATCCTAACCCATTTAATCCAAGCACAACAATTAGATATTCGTTACCACAAAGTGGATTTGTGCAGTTAAAAGTATATGATTTACTTGGGAAAGAAGTTGCAAGTTTAGTTAATAAAGAACAAGCACTGGGTAATTATAAAATTGAGTTTACTGCTAAGAATTTATCAAGTGGAGTATATTTTTACAGATTACAAAGCGGTAGTTTTACAGAGACAAAAAAACTCATTTTATTGCAGTAATAAAAAAATTAAAAGCGTTGTATAACCAACAACTCAAATCTGACTGCCTACACGCTTTGTTTTTTGTGGGTTTTCATTAATTTTGAGTTGTGAATTTTTTAATAAATATTTTAGAAATTACGGTAGCAGTTTAGTTGTATCGCCGTTATGTGTCATATAAAGCAATTAGTATAAAAACGAGAGTAAAGAAATGAAGATAATACCCCAATACTCCGCAAAGGCAGGTCTTCCTCCCGGGGAAGTTGTTTTTGTCGGCGAACAGAAAGTTGAACATCCAAAAATACACGTTATTCAATACAATGAAAAAGATGTTGTCGAATCAGACATTCAAAACATATCCGAAGTCTCCAAATTCATAAGTAAATCAAGCGTGACATGGATAGATATTGCAGGCCTGCATCAGGTTAGCTTGATTGAAGATATTGGTAAAGCACTTGAAATACATCCTCTGGTTTTAGAAGACATCGTCCATACATCTCAAAGACCAAAGCTTGAAGAATTTGATGATTATATTTTTCTGGTTCTGAGAATGTTCTATTTCCAGGACAAAAATATTGTAGACGAACAAGTCAGTATAATCCTAGGTGAAGATTATGTTATTACTTTCCAAGAGAGACCAGGAGATATCTTTGATCCGTTACGTGAGAGAATCAGAAGTAAAAAGTTTCGAATAACCAAACTAAAATCCGATTATCTTTCCTATAGCCTGATTGATTCGATTGTAGATAATTATTACGTTATTCTTGAAACTTTAGGGGAAAGAATAGAATTTATAGAAGACGATTTATTACTGAACCCTTCTCCGGACATTTTACAAGAAATACATAGCCTTAAAAGAGAGATGATCTCTCTAAGACGATCCGTTTGGCCGGTGCGCGAATCGATAAATAAATTGGACAGGTCAGAGTCGGCTTTGATAAGAAAGCCAACCAAGATGTTTATTCGTGATGTTTATGACCACACTATTCAGGTTATTGATGCCATTGAAAATTATAGAGATATTATATCCGGTATGTTAGATACTTATTTATCCAGCCTCAGTAATCGCATGAATGAAGTCATGAAAACATTAACGATAATAGCAACTATTTTCATCCCTTTAACATTTATTGCAGGCGTTTATGGAATGAATTTTGAGTATATGCCGGAGCTTAAATGGCACTTGGGATATTTTGGCGTCTGGCTGGTTATGGTTATAGTTACCATCGTTATGATATTCTATTTTAGAAAGAAAAAGTGGTTATGAAAAAGACAAATAACATGAAATTGAATATATTGGTGGGTAATTGGAGTGTCTACAATATTGAAAGTGACCAAATCTATTAATGTAGGATTGGTGAAGCCAATTTTTGGATCAGAAGGGATAAAAATGAAATTTACATTGCCACATCCCACTGTCACTCAAATAGCTTATGAGATCGGTTTTTCAAGTCCGGCTCAATTCACAAGAGCATCTACAAAACAATTTAACTGTCTCCCGTCTGAATTTTCTTTTAGCAGAAAAAGCTGAAAAAGAACTTAGAAACAAATCTTTTAGCATTTTGAAACAAAAAAGCAAAATGTTGAAACAAATCAGATAGCCGAACTATAATTCAAAATTTATCTTTGCACTGTTTAATGGATCCCTCAAACTTTAAGCAGAGGTACGATTAAAAAGAAAAATTTCAAATCGGAGAGTACTGAACAATTAAAAAAGAGGGAGAAGATAGTTATGCGAATTATAATCATGATTTCTATAGTAATAGGAATACTTTTAACATTCGTTCTAACAGGAATAATTGATCTATTTATTAATAAATAAAGGAACATTAAAATGAAAAAATTTAACATCAATCTTGCTTTAATAATATTTCTTTTAGCAGGGATAACTTTTGCACAGGAAGCCTTTGAAGGGAAGGTTAAATTCAATGTAGATGAGAATGGTAAAAAACAAGTAATGGATTATTACGCAAAGGATAAAAAATTCAGAATGGAAATGCCTGATAAAGGAGGGGTAATATTATTCAACAGTAATGAGTTCAAGATGTACATACTTGTGGAGAAAGATAAAATGTATATGGAGTCACCTATGATGCCTATGAGTATGAGCAGTGGAGGAGGGAGTATTAGCAAGACTGGTGAAACAAAAAATATACTTGGTTATAATTGCGAAAAATTTCTTTTTACTCAAAAGGATGTAAAAGGTGAAGCATGGATGACAGATGAACTTGGAGCTTTTATGTTTTTTATGGAATCTCAACAAGAAATGCCGGAATGGCAGAAGGAGATTCTGGATGCTGGTTATTTCCCACTACAAATAACTCAGTTTAATAAAAGAAAAAATAAAAAAAGTATTTATAATGTTGTAGAAGTCACACCAATGGAGTTGAGTGAGGATTTATTTGTCATTCCTCCTTCTTACAAAAAATTAGATTTAACAGGGGGCTTCGGAGGTTTAAAAAACTTATTCGGTAAATAAAGGAATAAAATTAACTACAGGAGATTTATATTATGAATTTTTTTTAGTTCTGGCACTTATGATTTTCAGCCTAAATAGAACTTTTTCATATTAGCACCTTTACTTACTTTTCCGCCTTAGGCGGAAAATGATTGAAACAGTATTTCGGGTATCATCACCCTTGTGAATATACGGTCTCTTTTGGACCAGGTTATTCCTCGACTCTAACCCGATGGGAAGGAGAAACTGGTTAACAGGTTCAATGTGACCTAGCAAATCATCCTTCTCTTCCCAACAGTATTGAATTATTATCAATTTGTCTATTTATTTTACTAATTTAAACATACAAGCAAATCAACTTTACCCCGCCAAAGGTGGACAAGCTTTAATCTGACCGCGTTTTCAATGCGGCATTTTTGAAATCTTCGGGCTTGGTGTAAAAGGAAACATTGCTTGTAACATTGTTCTATTAAATAAATTTGTTAAAAATTATTGGCAGTAGCTTTTTTTACGTCATTGCCGTTTGGGGCGGACGGGTGAAAAGCGACGCTGTTATGTGTCATATTTAATATTGATAAAGTCATAATATAGAGCTATATTTTGTATGTTATTTCGTCATTATTAAAAGGTTCTAATATGAAAAATATTTCAATATCTAATGATATAATTCCAGTTGGTCAATTTAAAGCTAGTCTAGCCAAATATCTTAAGGATATTCAAGTTCATAAAAATTCTCTTATTATTACTCAGAATGGAAAACCAGCCGGAGTTTTAATCTCCCCAAAAGAATTTGATAAACTTATAGAAACTAAATTATTTTTAGAGTCTATTTCACGTGGATTATCAGACTCTGAACAAGGTAATCTTTTTACTACAAATCAATTAAAAAATCTGCTAAGCAAACGTAGAGCTAAAAAAGCATTATGAAAATTAAATGGACAAAAGAAGCTCTTTTCAATATTCAAGAAATTGAAGATTACATTTCCGAAGATAATCCAACTGCAGCAATTAAATTTACTGACAAACTAATTTCTATTGTTGAATCCCTTTTAATTTTCCCTAAAAAAGGGAGAATGGTTCCAGAACTTTCTTTTGAACAAATCAGAGAATTAATTTATAAAAATTATAGAATTGTTTATTCAGTTAAGAAAAATTCCATTGAGGTGCTTACTATATTCGAAGGACATAGATTATTAGACAAAGAATATATTGTTAAGACAAAAAGTAATTAG
>CBEVZC010000159.1:0-6174 GCA_965554225.1 uncultured bacterium
ATTTGGGAAAATTTGGAATTTCTAAATTATTTGAGGGAAATTTAAAATATTATATTATTTTAATTACATATAGAAATTAAATTAACTTAGAAAGAAGTTTTTGAAAAATAAATCACGGGCAGTAACTCAAGTTGAAAGACTTACAGCGCTTTGGGCTTTTAGCGAGGCGGTTTTGGGCGGAATTCTCCACGCATTTAAAATTCCGGTCACAGGCCTTTTCCTCGGAAGTTTTGCAGTCGTTTTTATAAGTCTGATTTTTTACTATTCCCAAAATCCCCGCCAAATATTAAAATCTACTTTTATTGTAATTCTTGTAAAGTTTATTGTTAGTCCTTATTCGCCTATTACGGCATATTTTGCCGTATTAGTACAAGGTCTTTTTGGATTTTTATTCTTCTATTTTAAGGTTTTTTATAAAACTTCTGCAATTTTATTGGGCATTACAGCGGTTACATTATCCGGAGTTCAGAAGCTAATTATTTATACTCTTCTTTTCGGATTTACATTTTGGAAATCAATAAACTTGTTTTATCAATATTTATTAGGAAAGTTTTTAAGCAATCCGGGAAATTTGGAGAATATTGATTTAAGTCTTTGGATTATCCTATTATATCTTTCTATTCATATAGTTGTCGGTTTCTTTGCCGGATTTATTGCCGGAAAATTGCCCGGCTGGATTGAAATATACTATGAGGAGTTAAAAGACAAACTTTACCTTGATTCCTCGGCTATGTTGAAAATACCGCCTAAAGGGAAAAAGAAAGCTTGGTGGGAGCGAAAATCGACAATAGTACTATTTTTATTTTTCTTGGCAATCCTAGTGCTTTCTTACACTAATCCTGCATTTGGTAAAAACCACTTTACGCAGGTAATCATAATGATAATTAGAGCTTTTGTTATATTATTCTTATGGTTAAAGGTTTTATTACCTGTAATTAATAAACTTTTCAAGAAGTATTTAAAGGACAGAGAAAACAAGTATTCTGAGGAAGTAAATGGAATAATTTCTCAATTCCCTCAATTTAAATTAATTGTTTCGGAAAGCTGGAAGATATCCGGTTCACAAAAGGGGTTAAATAAATTAAAATATTTTTTCTCGATAATATTTATTTTTTTATTAAAATATGAATTTGAATAATGCAAAATCTTTATATTTTGAGCGGACCAATCAGGACAGGTAAATCAACCAAATTACTGAAATGGTCGGAAAACAAAAAAAGTGTAGCAGGAATTCTGCAATATGAACTTAATGGCAATCGTGTTATCCGGAATATTTCAAGTGGAGAGGTTTTGATCCTTGAAGCTGAGAACTTGAAAAAAAGTAAAATAATTAAAGTCGGAAAATTTTTATTTAATAAAGATGTATTTCGTTGGGCACAAAAACAAATAAAGCAATCGTTTCAAGAAAAACCTGACTGGCTAATAATTGATGAATACGGGAAACTTGAATTAGATAATAAAGGACTTGAACCTGCAATTTCAGAGGTAATTAAAAAATCTAAGAGCCAAGATTATCCTAAGATAATTTTAGTTATTAGAGAATATCTTAAAAACGAGTTTCTAAAGAAATTTGAGCTGGAAAGTTCGGATTATCAATATTTCAATTTCGGATAATTTTAAACTACAGACTTTATAATTACTTAATTTTGTAGTTTGATTTTAAAATAGTTTATTCAGATAAATTTCGGAGTTAATATGGAAAAATGGTCGTGGGAAATTAAAAACCGCCAATATTTGGAAAACACAAAAAAACGAGCACATCGTCAAAACATTATTTTACCAACATTCAATCAGTTAAAACATCCTGAAACAATTCCGGCTGAAATTCAAAAGAAATTAGAGAAAGTTGATTTACAAGAAACGCATCCTTTAAATTTATTTAGAATAAATTGGTGCAACGATCCGGTTTCCGGAGGAATTGACGGAATAAATTATCTTGAAATACCAAAAGAAATTACGGGTGTTAAAGCAAGAATAATTGGTCTGGTAGGCAAATTTTTCCCGACCGGTGCGCACAAGGTCGGAGCAACATACGGATGTTTAGCTCCATATCTGGTTACGGGAAGATTTGATCCCGAATATCACAAAGCTGTTTGGCCTTCTACAGGTAATTACTGCAGGGGCGGAGTGTTTAATTCGAATTTGCTTTCCGTACATTCCGTTGCAATATTGCCTGAAGAGATGAGTCAAGAAAGATTTGACTGGCTAAGAGAAAGAGCTGATGAAGTTTTTGCAACGCCGGGTTGTGAAAGTAATGTAAAAGAAATTTACGATAAATGCCACGAGCTGGAAGCTGATAGTGACGAATATTTAATATTTAATCAATTTGATCAGTTCGGGAATGCAATTTGGCATTATGAAATTACAGGGCATACAATAGAAAAGTTATTCACGGAAGTAAAAGGAGAAAATCAAAGATTGTCTGCTTACGTAAGTGCCACAGGTTCGGCTGGAACAATAGCAGCGGGAGATTATCTGCGTACCGTTAATCCGCAAATTAAAGTACTTGCTTCCGAAGCTTTGCAATGTCCAACCTTATTAATGAACGGTTTCGGCGGACACAGAATTGAAGGCATTGGAGATAAGCATGTCCCGTGGATTCATAACGCAAAAAATACTGATGTAGTTGCGGCAATTGATGATGAACATCCGCTGAGAGTCTTAAGGTTATTTAATGAGCAATCCGGACAAGAATTCTTGAATAAAGAATTGGGAGTTGCCGAAGAAACAATAAATAAGCTGCCGTACTTAGGCATTTCATCCGTCAGTAATTTGTTAAGCTCCATAAAGCTTGCTAAATATTACGAGATGAATGAGAACGATATAATATTCACAGTATTTACCGATTCCCGAGAGATGTATAATTCGAGGCTGAAGGAAATGAATGAAGCGTGGGGAAGCTACAATAAAGAACAAGCTAATGTTGATTGGAATTCCGTAATGAAAAATCAAAGTATTGATTATTTAAAAGAGCTTTCTTATTATGATAAAAAAGCAATTCATAATCTGAAATATTTTACTTGGGTTGAACAGCAAGGCAAAGATGTAAAAGAATTAAATGCGCAATGGTATGATGAAAATTATTGGGAAGAACGATTTTCCGTTGTTCCTGAATGGGATAAACTGATTGAAGAATTTAACGCAGAAGTAGGACTTTTATAAAACAATTTTAATGGCTTATGAAATTTAATTTAAATGGTATATCGAAGGAATATAAAGGCGATCCGGAACTTTCGCTTTTGAAATACTTGCGCGAAATTGAAGGAATCACTTCAATGAAAGACGGCTGCTCTCCGCAGGCAAGCTGCGGATCTTGTACAGTTGAACTAAACGGAAAAGCTGTACTATCTTGCGTTACACCAATGAAAAAAGCTGCGGACGGTAATGTTGTTACTATTGAGGGAATTGGTGAATACCGGCAGAAAGTTTTTGCAAATGCGTTTGTAGAAAAGGGCGGAACGCAATGCGGATTCTGTATCCCGGGAATTGTAATGCGTTCAAATGTGCTAATTGACAATAATCCAAATCCAAGCAGAGAGGAAATTGAAAAGACTTTAACACCTCATCTTTGCAGATGTACCGGGTATAAAAAAATTGAGGAATCAATTGAATATGCTGCGGAAGCCATACGCGAAGGGAAAGAAATTCCCAAGCCGAAGCAAGTAGGTAAAATTGGTAAGAGACAACCCAAATACGATGCGGATAAATTAACGTTGGGGCAGGCACCTTATGTTGATGATATATTTCTTGATGGAATGTTATTCGGAGCGCTTAAGTTTAGCGATTATCCGAGAGCAAAAATATTAGAATTGGATATTGAAGAAGCGGAAAAACTGAAAGGTGTAGTGAAAATTTTTACCGCAAAAGATATACCCGGCAGCAGAAATACCGGTTTAATTGTAAATGATTGGCCGATGATGGTTTTGCCGGGAGAAGAAACCAGATATGTTGGAGATGCTTTGGCTTTAGTTGTTGCGGTAAACCGGGATATTGCCGGAGATGCAGTAAATTTAATAAAAGTCAAGTACGAGGTTTTACAGCCTTTAACTGTTCCCGAAAAAGCGATAGAACCTGACGCACCCAAAATTCATCCGAATGGAAATTTACTTTCCGAAACAATTATTGACCGCGGTAATGTGGAAAAGGCAAAAGAAGATTCGGCATTCATATCAAGCGGTGTTTACGAAACACAAATGATTGAACACGGTTATATGGAACCGGAAGCCGCTGTTGCACGACCTTGGAAAGACGGAGTGGAGATATTTTCGCAAGGACAAGGCGTTTATGAGGATCGTAAGCAAATTGCAAAGGTCTTAAATCTGCCTGAGGAAAAAGTTAAAGTTATTCTGGTACCAAATGGCGGGGGGTTTGGCGGGAAGGAAGATTTATCGGTTCAGCATCATGCGGCGCTTGCTGCATATCATCTGAAAAAGCCGGTTAAAATTACTCTATCCCGTGATGAGTCAATTCGTGTTTCACCAAAGCGACATCCGATTAAGATGAAATATGAACTTGGTTGTGATGCAAACGGTAAGCTTACGTTTTTGGAAGCTGATATAATCGGTGATACCGGTGCTTATGCTTCCGTTGGAATGAAAGTGCTTGAACGTGCTGCGGGGCATTCAACCGGAGCGTACACGATACCCAATGTAAAAGTTAATGCCAAAGCGGTTTATACAAATAATTTACCTTGCGGCGCTATGCGCGGATTCGGTGCGAACCAAGCCACTTTTGCAATTGAAAGTTGTGTTGATGATTTATGCGTTCAGGGAAATTTTGATCACTGGCAGTTTAGGTATGATAACGCAATTAAAAACGGAGATGTAACAGCAACCGGACAAGTTATTATAGCCGGTGCAGGTGTGCGGGAAACTTTGCTTTCTGTAAAAGATGTTTTTCAAAATGCCGAATTTGCCGGAATTGCCTGCGGAATTAAAAATACGGGAATCGGAAATGGTATGCCGGATGAAGGGGTTGTTAAAATTCAGATTGTATCTGCGGATAAAGTTATTCTTCATCACGGTTGGACGGAAATGGGGCAGGGTGTTAATACAATGGCTGTCCAATTTTTAAATGAAGAAACCGGGATTCCGCCCGAATTTATTGAAGTTAAAGTGGATACAAGCGAAGAAGCAAAATCAGGCATGACAACAGCATCACGCGCAACATCCATCATCGGAAATTCGATTCGTGAAACTTCCGTAAAACTAAAAGAAGATTTAAAAACAAAAACACTTGCCGAATTAGCCGGAAGAACTTACACCGGTCAATGGATTTGCGACTGGACGACAAAACCGGAAGACAAAGTTGACGAGATAGTCACACATTATTCATACAGCTATGCAACACAAGTTGTAATTTTAGATGGCGAAGGAAAAATTAAAAAGGTAGTTGCAGCTCACGACGCCGGTAAAATTATTAATCCTACTTTGTTCGAAGGACAAATTGAAGGTTCGGTTCATATGGGGTTGGGTTATGCAATATCGGAAGATCTGGAGCTGGTAAATGGAGTACCGAAATCCACTCGGCTACGTAAACTTGGAATATTACGTGCCAAAGAAACTCCGGACATTGAAGTAATCGGTGTGGAAGTACCCGACCCGAACGGACCGCACGGTGCAAAAGGAGTTGGGGAGATAGGACTTGTTCCAACCGCCGGAGCTGTTGCAAATGCGTTTTATCAGTTCGACAAAACGCGTTATTACAAACTTCCTATTAAAGATAGAGCAAAAAATAATTCATTTTAAATTCATTATTGCTCTTATTATTTCTACTGAGTAAATTTACTCAGTGCATTGAGTAATTTCACTTAATATATTGACTAATTATACTTATTATATTTTTCCATAGAAATGGGGACGGATTGTTGAAGTTGCAATTGGTGCTCATTTAATTAATTTTGCAAAAACGGAAAATTACCAAGTTTTTTATTGGCGACATGTAAATAAAGAAGTTGATTTTGTATTACAATATCATGATAAGTTAATTGGAATCGAAGTAAAAAGCGGAACAACAATCCACAAAAAGGGCATGGATGTATTTAATAAAATGTTTAACCCTGACAAAGTTTTACTTGTGGGAGATAGTGGAATTCCGTGGCAGGAATTTTTAAAAATAAATCCTTTAGAACTTTTCTAAATATTATTTTTGCAGTTAATTATTTAGGGAAAACCT
>CBEVZC010000160.1:0-6150 GCA_965554225.1 uncultured bacterium
ATTCTTTCGTTTTTAATCCATTTTCTTGCTTTTTTGCCTTTTTCAGGAGCGACTAACTAAGTTTGCAGCAGCCGGTGCGTGTCGAGAAATTTAGGAATCGTCTGTTTAAATTGTACGGGTTGTCGTTCTACTCGTCATCGTATCTATGGGTGGCGGGTTATGCGAAACGTTGTTATGCTTTAAATTTTAGGTGTAATAAAAGGAGTAAACATTATGAATAAAGTGCTTATTATTCTAATTTTTCTTATCTCATTTTTTTGTGCAAACCAACAAGTATATGCCCAGTTGGACAGTTTATCAAACGGTGACCGAATTCGAATAACTGCCACGAAATATTTTCTTCAACCTACTATTGCAACATTTGAAAAACTACATTCAGATTCGTTATTCTTTAATATCAACAACAGAAAATTGGCTATTCCCGTTAATCTTATTAAGAAATTAGAAGTATCAACAAAACAAAAGCGTAATACAGTCGCAGGAATAATTGCTGGCTCTCTTGTAGGTGGTTTAATATTGGGGGTTGCGATGCATTCCGAAGAGCAGCAATCTGAAGGTTTTGGAAAAGTTGGGCAACCAGGATTTTGGGGTGGATTCGCATCAGGTGCACTTTTAGGCGGTGGTGTTGGTGCTTTAATCGGCAGTCAAGTTAAGTCCGAAAAATGGGAACAAATTTCAATTAAAGAAAAATAGCATAACCATTGGCTCAACTTAACGGCGAGGCGCCGTTTATTTGTAACACCGGTTAGGCAAAGACGTTATGAGATTACCATAACTAATAAAAACAAAAATGGAGGTTTAGAATGAAAAAGAAATTAGTAATAGTAGACGATAATTTATTCGTTGACAACAAAATTTTATTTGTCGGTATTGTTGTGCCATAGGGATCCCATCGGAGAAGTTCATAAAATAAATATGTAGTGTGGAGCTAGGCGGGCTCGAACCGCCGACCTTCTGACTGCCAGTCAGACGCTCTCCCAGCTGAGCTATAGCCCCAAGCGAAATCAATTCAAAATTAAAAATTAAAAAAGTAAAATTAGAAATTCAAAAAACAAAATTCAAAATTGATCTAAAACCAAATTACAACAAATTCAACCTCTTAAAATTTGGTTGCTAAAACTAATCAACAAATCTTCAATTGTCAATTCCCTATTCTTAATTGACTTTATCTTAAATCGTTTGCCTTAATAGAATATTCCCAAAGTACCTTTCCGTCTTTGTCATAATCGGTGCATTTTAATACTCTATTTTTTCTAGTACCGCTAATCTCAAAAATTGCAAAATTTCTAACCGTTACATGGGTACCGGGAACCCTGTAAAAATTCGGTTCCGGTTTATGCGTATTTGCTCCGGATGTGAAAGGAGAAATTGTAAAATCGTATAGCGGATAGGTTCCCCTTCTTTTCATTTTAGATATTTCGGTAAAGTGACGATCACCGGTTAAAAATATTACTCCTGTAATTCCCTCTTCTTCAATTAAATTCAATAATTTTGCTTTTTCTTCCGGATATGTCGAATAAGTTTCAAAATCGGCAATGGGAGTTAAAACTTGACCACCGGTAGCAATAAACTTGAAGGGCGCTTTACTGAACTTCAGAGCATCAACTAACCATTGAACTTGGTCATCACCAAACATAACTCTTTTATTGAATTTTCTATTATCGGGACTCCTATAATATCTATTGTCCATTAGGAAGAAATCAACATCAGCCCATTGAATCTTTGTAGTAGTTCCCGGTTTCCCGTTAATGCCATAAGAAGGGTTTGCCCAAAAAAGTTTAAAAGCTTCAAGGGTTATATCTTTACCCCAAAAACTTCTATCGCTGTTATCGGGACCAAAATCATGATCATCCCAAATGGCATAATTGCTTGCAGAGCCAAACAAAGGCTGCATTTCCTTTGTTGCACGGTCATGTGTAAATCTTTTTAGTATACCGGTACGGGAATTATAATCGGCTTCTCTCAAATACGAATTATCACCGAGCCAGAGCATCATATCGGGATGTTTATCATGAATGCTTAAATATATTTCGTAATCACCGCCATAAGGTTTACCGGCTCTATCGTATTGTTTTTCATTTATATAAGCTCCGCTGCCCGTTGCAAAGGAAAATGCAGGTGGATCGGTTCTCCATTGCCAATGTGTTTGAGTTTCAAATTTTAATTGATAGGGCCTTTTTACATTTTTTCCGTTAATAACAAGCGAATAATTATAAACGTTTCCCGGTTCAACTTCATCGGCAATTAAATGTGCCGTAAACGCTTCGTGTTTATTAGTTTCAACCGGATCGGTTTCAAACTTCTTTGAAGGATTATTAACATCCCAATAAACAATTTTCACTTCCGCTTTTGCTTTGGTTTGTACCCACAGCATTACTTCCCTCATTGTGGAATATCCAACCATAGGGCCAGACTGCAATAATTCATCTTGAGCTGAAATTGTAGTAAGGGCAACAAATACCATAAACATTAAGATTTTTATTTTCTTTATAAGCATTTTACTTTCCGTATTTTAATTAAATAAAAGATTACTTAAATTTTGTTTTCTAAATCTTAGGTAAATAAGAAATTAAATTCAAAAGAAGAACAACATGAAAAATACAATTATTTTTTTAATTCTGCTCGTTATCTTTTTAACATCAGGTTTATTTACCGCTTGCGACGATACACTAACAAATCAGAATATTGATGCGATAATAATCCCCTCTTCAGATGTGAGTTACAGTCAATATATCCAACCGTTATTTAATATCAAATGCACCAGCAGCGGCTGCCACGATAATGCGTCCAGAGCAGGCGGATTAAGTTTAACGACATATTCAAATGTAATTGCAGACCCTTCGGTAGTTTTCCCGGGGCAGCCTGAAAACAGTATTCTCGTTTGGGCAATTGAAGGAAATGCAGGCGCAAAACCAATGCCGCCAATTACAGCTCCGGTCACTCCAATGACGCAAAACCAAGTTCAGGGAATAAAAACATGGATTAAAGAAGGTGCACAGAATAACTAATTCCGATCAAGGCATTTACATCCTTGAAATTTTTGCAGAAAAATCTTTTAAAGTAAACTCCCAAAAATTCCACAGCAAGATTTTTAATGACGGTTATTATTATTATGTCGGAAGTGCACAGAAAAACTTAAAAAGTAGAATTGATCGTCATCTAAAAAGAGAAAAAAAGCTTCATTGGCATATTGATTACATTACTACTATTCGCACAAATAAAATTTCCAATATTTACTACTTTTTTAATAGAGGGAAGAATTTTGAATGCAGCTTAGTTCAAGATTTGCTGAAAAATACTTCGCTATATACACCGGTAAATGATTTCGGAAATTCGGATTGCTCAATATGCGATTCGCACTTACTATATAAAGAAAAACAAATACCCTACAGCCATTTTTCCCGTCTGTACCATTCAATAGTTCGCTTCATACCATCTTCCAACGATACTTCCTGATGATATCCGAAATCTCTTGAAGCTTTTGAAACATCGCAAGTCCAGTATTTTTGCACAAAATCCCTTGCTTTCTCAAGATTAAATGTTGCGGGTTTGCTGCTGAACATTGCAAAAAATTGAGCAACGGCTGCAACTGTAAAGACTAAAAAGTGAGGAAGTCTAATTTTAAGTGCTTTTTTGCCCATAGCTTCCCCAATTACATTGCCAATTATATCCCAATTGTAAAATTTCTCCGAGCTGATAAAATAAATTTCCCCGGCGGCTTTGTTGCTTATTGATGCTAAATAAATTCCTTTAATGAGATCGGCTACATGAATAATACTTAATTCCTTTTTATCGAACCCGATGAATGTCATTAGTCCCGCTTTATAAGTTTTAAACACCAGATAAATTTCCGTATCACGTTCACCGTAAACAGCAGGCGCTCTAATAATTGTAATTTTTAGCCTATCCATAAATTCTTTAACTAATTTTTCCTCTGCAACTTTGCTTCGGCCATAAGTCGTAATAGGATGAGGAGTGCTTTCTTCTGTACACGGTTGATCTTTCTTGGCCGGTCCACATGCCGTTAAACTGCTCATTACAATAACCCGTTCAATATCCGGATTTATTTCAATCAAAGCTTCAAGCAAATTTCTTGTAGTTTCAACATTACCTTTAAAATAACCCTCTTCTTTTTTTGCCTTTACAACACCTGCAATATGATATAAATAATTAGCATCTTTCAAAATCTTTTTTAGCTCATCTTTACTAAATAAACCTGAATCGTAAATTTCTACATTTTTATCTTTTAACCATCTTAAATTACTCGTTTTTCTTACAATACATTTCACGGCGAATCCTTCTTTCAGCAGCAAATCGACCAAATGACTGCCGACAAATCCAGTTCCGCCTGTTACTACTGCAATTTTTTTATTTTCCATAGAAAATCCCTAACCTGTTTTTATTTGATTTTATTCGAATAAGATTATAGTTTATTGTTCTGATTTTTATTTACAAATAGAAAAATAATAAAAAGTAATAACTTAAAAGTATTTATACGGAGGAATTAATTGGACTTATTTAAAAAGTGCTACGATTTCACAAGAGCAGACGATATTAAAGCGAAAGGTGTATACCCATATTTTAGAGCTATTGAAGAGAATGAGGGACCTGTCGTCTCAATGCAGGGAAGAAAAGTAATTATGGCCGGCTCAAATAATTATTTGGGCTTAACTGCAGACCCAAGAGTTAAGGAAGCAGCAAAAAAGGCAATTGAAAAATACGGTACAGGCTGTTCGGGCTCAAGATATTTAACGGGTACACTTGATTTACATATCGAACTGGAAGAAAAACTTGCTAAATTTTTAGGCAAAGAAGCAGTTCTATTATTCAGCACGGGTTTTCAAACTGCTCAAGGAATTATTCCTACATTAGTCCGCAGAGGAGATTATATTATCTCCGATAAAGATAATCATGCTTGTATTGTTGCCGGGAATCTTATTGCGAGAGGTGCTACGGTTGATTTACTCAGGTACAAACATAATGATATGGATGACCTTGAACGCGTACTTAGCAAAATTCCAAAAGACGCTTCTAAATTACTGGTTAGTGATGGTGTTTTTAGTACCGGAGGTGAAATTGTTGATTTGCCAAGGTTAAATGAATTGGCAAAAGCAAATAATGCAAAATTATTAATTGATGATGCTCACTCGGTTGGCGTTATAGGTAAAGGCGGCAGAGGAACCGCAAGTGAATTTGATTTGGTAGATGAAGTTGATTTAACTATGGGAACGTTTAGCAAAACATTTGCATCTTTAGGCGGCTTTGTTGCCGGAGATGCTAAAGTTGTTGATTACATCAAACATTTTGCTCCGGCGCTTATATTTAGCGCTTCACCAACTCCACCATCGGTTGCAGCTGCAATGGCAGCTTTGGATATTCTTGAAAAAGAACCGGAAAGAGTTGGCAAACTAATAGCTAATGCCGATAGAGTAAGACGAGGATTAATGGAAGCCGGATTTAATGTACTAGAAGGAAGAACAGGTATTGTTCCTGTTATTGTTGGTGATGATAATATTGCTCTTACAATGTGGCGTAAATTGTACGATTCCGGTATTTTTGTGAATGTTTTTGTTCCGCCCGGCGTTCCGCAGGGAAGGCAAATGATGCGGACAAGTTATATGGCAACTCACGAAAATGATCAATTAGACTTTATTGTTGATACGTTTATAAAAGTCGGTAAAGAGTTTGGTTTGATTTAAAATCAATTATTATTTATTTATTCTTAACTATTATTGAGATTTTTAAAATGTCATCTGTTAAAATTAAGCCGGTTAAATCGAAAAAAGAATTCAAACAATTTCTAAAATTTCCTTGGAAAATATACGAAGGTGACAAGAATTGGGTACCGCCTTTGTTCATGGAAAAAAAGAAAGTCCTGAATAAAGAAAAAAATCCGTTTTTCAAAGATGCTGATATGGAAATGTATCTTGCAGAAAGGAACGGTGAGTTAGTTGGAAGAATAGCCGCAATTAGAAATGATGCCCACAATAGAACACATAATGAAAATATCGGCTTCTTTGGATTCTTTGAATCCGTAAACGACCAAGAAGTTGCTAATGAATTATTATCCACTGCAGAAAGTTGGATAAAACAGCAAGGTTTGGATGCTATGCGAGGTCCTGCTAACCCTTCTTCAAACGACGAATATGC
>CBEVZC010000161.1:0-6128 GCA_965554225.1 uncultured bacterium
CTCAAAGAATTTTAACTAATTCATTACCTGCTTATTTGGAAGAGCTGTACTATTTGGATATGAGCAATTTACTTGATAATATTTGTGCTTTTTGGACAATACTTTCCGGGTAGCCCTGTATTTCCAACAATTTAATTGCATTTCCCGAAGATGTTGGTCCGTGCTGAATTTTATAATCATAAAAATATCTTCTGCCTTCTATCTGTCCACTAAAATGAAACATTGCGTATTGTCCGTTGAGCAATTCCTGCAGTTCTATATCATGAGTAGTAACCAGCACAAGATTATTTTTATTTAGATACTCCAGCACGGCTGTTGATGCCGCAAGTCTTTCTACCGTATTTGTTCCTCTGAAAATTTCATCGATAAGAAAAAGATATTCAGACTTTGAATTGGATAATTCAAGAAATTGCTGAAGTTGTTCAACTTCAACAAAGAAATAGCTCTTTGAATTTTCTAAATCTTCTTCTCTATTTATTGCTGATTTAACAATAAGTTTAGGAATGGATGCGCTTTTACTTAAACAGAAATTAAATGTATGCGCTAAAATAAAATTAACACCGATTTTTTTTATAAATGTTGTTTTCCCTGCCATATTTGAGCCTGTAATCAAAGCCGATTTTTCTAATTTTTCCAGGCTGTTTGAAACGGCATTTGGAATAAGCGGATGATAAATATCGGTAAACGTAATTGCATTATTTGCGGTAAAACCGGGTTTGCAGTAAACCGGTAAGCTGCTTACGTAAGAAGCCACCGAAATTGACGAATCAATCCTCGCAACATTTTCATAGATTTCTCTAATTTCCTTTTGATATTTTTTCAAAATACCAACGGAAGTAGAATATTTTAATATGTCATAAAGAAAATAAATATTTAAGTAATCTATAATACCGGCTAACATTTCATTTGCTGCAGCCTTATCAAGTACCATTGAACCAATTTTCTTGTTTAGTTTTTTAATTAGCCGACTTTTGCTTTTAAGGAATTCTAATTCTTTAATATCACCATCCTTAATTTTATTCATTTTCCTTGATGTAATAAAAAGCAAATTTAAACTTGCAAAACCTGCAAAGTACTTGTGTATTTTCTTTGAAAAAATATTATTCACAATTAAATTAGTAACAAAAACTACTAATACCAGGAACAGAAAAGAAGTATTGAAAATAGTTAAAACAACACTGAGCAGCGCCGAATAAGAAAGCACATAAAAAAGGGAATTATATTTTGGTCTTTCCGGCAGATCACCGAAAATTAAAGGCGCAATAAAATTAGAGTTTCGGTCGTCTAGTCTTGTAAGCTCCAATTGAAGAGATTCTCTTACACCGGAATTATCTTTTAAGTATTCAATCAGATTAAATCTTTCATTAAGAACTGCTTTGTCATTTTCATATTTGTGTAATAAATGATAAAGGTATTGCTGTCCGACCGGAGAAGCATTTCTATCCATTATTGTAAAAATATCATCAAAGTTTAAATCGTTCCATGTTTTATGGTCAACAATTTCCATATCACTAAAATTCGTTGAAACAGCTTGGTGATACAGAGAAATAAATTCGAAGCTGCGATATTTATCAACCGGTTTCCCCCAATTATTTCTAATCGATTCTAATTTCTTTTTTAGTTTGAATAACATAGTAAGCAATTTAAATTAAAATTAAGTCCTTCTCAACAGTAATCTGACTTGAGTCGTAATCAAAATACTAGTCATTCTCTCAGATTAAAAATCTGAGCTACAGTGATTAAATTTTATTTTTAATAATTTATTATTAACTGAAGAAGGTGGATTAAAACTTATTCTTTATATCTCACCGTCAAAACTCTTCTGCGTTTTACGTTTGAATAACTCCAACATTAAATTTGGGAATATCCGGGTTATTGTTTGCTACTTCAATGGATTTGGAAATATATTCTCTTGTAAAAGCAGGATCAATTATTTCATCGACCCATAAACGAGCCGCGGCATAAAGTACGCTGCTTTTATCTTCGTAGGATTGTTGTATTTCATTCAACAATTTTTGTTTTTCTTCTTCACTGAATTCTTTTCCTGCTTTTTTCATTTGTTTTACTTTAATATCAAGCAATACATTACTTGCTTGAGTTCCTCCCATTACGGAAATTTTTGCGTTGGGATAGGCATAGATAAATCGGGGATCGTAAGCCTTTCCGCACATTGCATAGTTGCCGGCGCCAAAACTATTACCGACAATAATTGTGATTTTGGGAACAACCGAATTAGCAACGGCATTAACCATTTTTGCACCGTCTTTTATTATACCGCCATGTTCGGCTTTGCTTCCTACCATAAATCCCGTAACATCCTGAAGAAACAGAAGGGGAATTTTCTTCTGGTTGCAATTCATAATAAAACGCGCAGCTTTATTTGCACTATCGGAATAAATTACTCCGCCGATTTGCATTTCGCCTTTTTCAGTTTTAACTATGCTTCTTTGATTCGCTACAATTCCAACCGCCCAGCCGTCAATTCGCGCATATGCAGTAATTATGGTTTTCCCGTAGCCGGCTTTGTACTCATCAATTTCGGAATTATCAACAATCCGCGCAATTAAGTCGTAAGTATTGTATTGCCCAATAGGATCCTCGGGAAGTATGCCGTATATTTCCTCTTGAGAATAGAGTGGGGACTTAGATTCAATACGGTTAAATCCTGCCTTTTCATTTTCACCAAATTTATTTGTCAGACTTTTGATTGCAGATAAGCATTCGTCATCATTTTTTACTATGTAATCGGTAACACCGGAAATATTCGACTGTACTAAAGCTCCGCCTAAACTTTCATTATCAATTACTTCACCGATAGCAGCTCTTACCAAATGCGAACCGGCAAGAAAAACGGAACCTTCGCCTTCAACAATTAATGCTTCATCGCTCATGATAGGCAAATATGCTCCGCCGGCAACGCAAGGACCCATAATAGCTGAAATTTGAGGAATTCCCATTGCGGATATTTTAGCATTATTCCTGAATATTCTTCCGAAGTGCTCTTTGTCGGGGAAAATATCTTCTTGAAGCGGAAGGAAAACTCCTGCGCTGTCAACCAGATATACTAAGGGAAGTTTGTTTTCCATTGCTATTTCCTGAGCACGTAAATTCTTTTTACCCGAGAGGGGAAACCAAGCACCGGCTTTTACGGTTGCGTCGTTTGCAACTATTAAATAATTTTTACCGTTAATTTTCCCAATTCCAAAAACTACACCGGCACCAGGAGCGCCGCCATACTCTTTATACATGTTATTTGCACAAAATGTATTTAACTCATAAAATTTTGAATCCTTATCAATTAACTTTGCAATTCTTTCCCGTGCAGTCAGCTTTCCTTTTTTATGATGCTTTTCAATAGCTTTCTCACCGCCACCGAGTTCTGTTGTTTTTCTAACCCCATTTAATTTACGAACTAAGTTTTTATAAAAATCTTCTCTTTTCAGAAATTGTTTTTCCTTTTTGATATCACTTATAATTTTTTTCATATTCAGACTAATTTTATGAGATAAATTAAATACCCTATTTTATGACTTTTAGTATATATCTTTTACTTAAAACTTGTTTTATAGTTTTGCACAATATCTTCGGCTAACTGATACGGAGAAATTTTTCCATCAATAAGGTTAATTAAGTTTTCTTCAAGCTGAATAGACCTTTCTTTGTTCCAAAGGTCATCCATTAGTTCATTATCAATAATTTCTTTTACTCTCATTTTGGAACTGTGCTTTCTTTTTTCAATTAGACCATGCGATTGTTGCAGAAAAATTCTATGCTTTTCAATTTCATCCGCAATATCTGTTATACCTTTATTTTCATATGCTATTGCTTTTATAATACGGGGCATCCAGCTTGTTTCATCATGTTTACGCAACATCAGAATAGTTTCAAGAGACATTTGTGCACTGTCGGCACCAGGTCTGTCACTTTTATTTAGCACGAAAAAATCAGCTATCTCCATTAAGCCGGCTTTCATAGCTTGAATCGAATCGCCGGACTCGGGAACGAGTGTTACAATAGTTGTATCCGCAGTTTGAGCTATATCCAATTCGGATTGACCGACACCGACAGTTTCAAAAATTATATAATCGTAACCGGCAGCATCAAGAACATCGGCAGCATCAATAGATTTTCTGCTTAAACCTCCAAGGCTTCCTCGTGTAGCCATACTTCTAATAAAAACTCCGGGATCGCTTCCTATTTCATTCATCCTTATTCTATCGCCGAGCAGCGCTCCGCCTGAAAAAGGGCTTGTCGGATCGACTGCAATAATACCAACCGTTTTATTTTGTTTTCTATACAATTTAGTAAGTTGATTAGTTAAAGTTGATTTACCAGCTCCGGGTGGTCCGGTTAAACCAATTTTATATGCTTTGCCTGTTTTAGGATGAATTTGTTTTAGAATATCAATTGAATTAGAATTCCCTTCTTCAACCTTTGATATAAGACGTGACGTTAATCGCTTGTTAATAGTATTGAGATTTTCAAGAATTGATTTATCTAACATTTATAAGCTCTTAAACCCTGTATAAGTTATTGGTTAATATATATTCTTTAATTTTTTCGGGGACAAGGAAATCGATGGGCAAATCCTTTTTAATTCTATCCCTAATTTCAGTACCGGAAATATCAATCGTGGGAGAATCAACATAAGTTGCTGCTCCGTAGTATTTGTGAAAATCTTTTGTACCCATATCGGAATGTCTTTTAAGAACAATTAATTCTGCTAACTTTAAGATTCCGTCCGGATTATGCCAGCTATCAAATTTAAGTAAATTATCAAACCCGATAATCAGTTCAATCTTTTTGTAATCTTTACTAAATTCTAGTAGAGTATTGTAAGTATAGGAAACATCGCCTTTGTTAATTTCAAAATCCGAAACTTCAAAATATGGAATTCCGTCTATTGCTGCTTTTACCATGTTTAGTCTATGCTCAGGCGAAGAATACTCAACATTTATTTTATGGGGAGAAATAAAACACGGGATAAAAATTACTTTATCTAGTTTTCTTTTTAGAATTACATCCTGAGCTGTAATTAAATGTCCATGGTGAATAGGATCGAAAGTCCCACCGAATATTCCAATTGCTCCCAAATTGTCTCCAATAATATTTTAATTAGGATTTATTATTTATGAGATCCGTTAAATTTTTTCTATAAACATTTATATCACCTAAATATTTATTTCTATTTAGCTCTGAACAAATCTTAATCTGGTGCTTACGAAAAGCTAATTTAACTGCATTATTTAAAATTTTCCTACCGTAATTTTTATCTTTCCTTAAACGTTTAGTATCGTTTACAATCATGTTTATAAGTTCTTCGGATAATTTTTTTTCGTTAGCTTCATCGGATAATTCCGCTACAATTATTCTTTTTTCCTGACTTATTGAACTTCTAAAAACGACAAAAAACATTAAAATTATGAAGAGCATAAAAACAGTGGAAAGTATCATACCAAAATTAAAAGTTACACTCAAATTCCAGATTGAATGCAGACTAACGGCAGCTAAATAACCAAGTACTATTAACCCCAGCTTATTTTTTTTGCTAAATTTACTCAAAGTAAGAAAGGCTCCGAAAGTAGCTGTAGAGAAACAATGGACTAATACTGTAAATCCTGTTCTTAAAATAATTAGGATGATAAGTTCTTCCAAAGATTTGCCGTAAGAAAAGAAATAAAGAAGGTTTTCCGTCATTCCGAACCCGAGACCAATTGCACCTCCGTAAACAAGTCCGTCGGTTATATTATCATATTCCTTTGTTAAAAAGAAAATAAACAAAAATAGGCCTTTCGCAAATTCTTCAACAAACGGCGCCGTAATAACAGCTCCAATAATATTTTGTTTAGCAAGGGAATGAGCAAATAAACTTATTGGAACCATTACCAATAAAGAAACAAACGTTGCAAAAATAATTGCACCAAAAGCGCCCCAAAGAAAATGAGCAAATACCAATATGAAAGATTCTCTTTCGTATTTATCCATTTTCCAGATTATTACTAAATATAATAGGATTGGAATTACTGCAGAAAATAATGAAATAAGTATCAGCATAAAAATGAAAGAATTTAAAACCGATTATGTTTAAAAAATAATATAATTTTTTGTTTAGCAAGATGAAATATTTA
>CBEVZC010000162.1:0-6075 GCA_965554225.1 uncultured bacterium
ATTTTGACTTAACGACTAACTACTTTGGTTACATTTTATTTTGACCTAACACGAAATCAGATCGACATATTCACTTTCAATAAGTTCGGAGAGTTGATTTGGAGAAATAATTATCTGCGTTCCTATAACTCCGGCGCTTATATAAAATTTTTCAAAAAGCTGAGCAGTTTCATCTATGAAAGTCGGGTATTTCTTTTTCATACCAATAGGTGAACAACCACCACGAATATAACCCGTAAGCGGTAATAACTCTTTTACTTTTATTAATTCAATCGATTTATTTCCGCTTACTTTTGCGGCTTTTTTAAGGTTAAGTTCATAATTACCGGGAATGCAGAATACATTTATACCTGTTTTATTTCCTCTTGCAACAAGTGTTTTAAAAACCGTTTCCGGCTCCGCTTTAACTTTTTTTGCAACCGAAACGGCATCCAATTCGTTTTCATTAAAATCATACTTTACTGTTTGGAATTCGATGCCTTTTAGCTCTAATATTCTTATTGCGTTTGTTTTGGACATAATTGAATTCTAAAATAATTTCCTTATTTTATAATAGAAACTTAAACACATATTACTTTTTTAAACAAAAAAATGCCATCTACAAAAGACGGTAAAAAATATAAGCATTTGTCCAAATTTTACTTTTTGATTTCAATAGTTAATTCAACCTCCAAGTACAACAAAGTTAAGGATAATTATTGAAGAAAACCTCATTAGGATTAAAGTAATTACGCCGGTTGTAAGAAAAATGAATATTGAGATTTTGTAAGATGGATAAACAAACAACTCAAAATAGTTTTACATATATAATTTCTAAATATATTTTCAACTTTTTCTGCTTGTTTCATTCTGTCAAAAGGGAAATCAACCGTTTAAAAAATCATTTATTTGTATTTCGTTAAAAAACATCCGAATAGTTAGTTGGAATTGGTAACAATGACCGGAATCACATTGTATATGTTAAACATCCAATATCTTAAGCTGATTAAAATTAATAAAAGTAAAATAGTTTACTAAGGGAATTCAATTTGTATAATTTTAAGAGAACTTATTTATATAGTTTATCAATATTACTATTGGTATTGAGTTATTCTTCTGTTAGCGCCTATCGGAAAGATAAACTTAAAAGTGAATTCCAAAATACAAATGTCGTTAATCAAGACTATGCCGTTAAAAATATGATGTGGGAAAAAACTTTAATTAGCACAAAAAACTATGAAAATCCATATAGAGATGTTGTACTAAGTGTTCAATATTTTAACTCCGATAGTAGTATTGTTTTTAACGCATATGGGTTTTGGGATGGTGATTCAGTATTTAAGATTAGATCGTATTTCCCTGAAGTAGGGGAATGGACTTGGAAAACCACTTGTTCAAATAATAATGATACGGGATTGCATAACAAAAGCGGAAACATTACTGTAACGGAATATAACGGAAGCAATAAAATTTATAAACACGGCAGCTTAAAAATGTCTGACAATGACAAATATTTAATGTATGAAGACGGCACGCCTTTTTTCTGGATGGGTGGAACAGGTTGGGCTTTGCCAATGGCAGCAACTTATGACGAATGGAAAAAATATATTGATGACAGACGTTCGAAAAAATTTAATGTTGTTCAAGTTGCTCCGGCAAGAGCTCACGGAGGAATTTTTGTTGATCCGCCTTATAGTTATCCGGCTAATTGGAAAGGGGATGAATGTTTTTTTTTTGAAGATAAATGGAATCCTCTTTATTGGCAGGAATTTGATAGATTTGTTGAATATGCAAATTCTAAAGAAATGATTGTTGTAATTGTTGGTCTTGCCGAACCGGTTCATGATGATATGAATATTGAATATGCGAAACTATTCACACGTAACTTTAGTGCAAGGATGGAAGGTTATCATGTTATTTTATCCCCCGCTTTTGATACTTGGCAAGATTATCAACGCAGCGACTTAGATAGTATAGGAACACTTCTGAAAGATTCTAGACATTTAATAAGTCAGCACACCGGACACAGCTATGTTGATACTCCTGTCAACGAACATGCAAAATATTTCCGTGATAAAAATTATATGGATTTTTCGATGAATCAATCAGGACATAATGGCGGAGACCTGGAAAGCTGTTACAAAAAAGCACGAGTTTGGAATATAAATTTACTAAATTCACCTCCTGTTAAAAAAACAGTTATCAATACAGAAACCCTATATTCAGCAGGGAAATATGCATCGGAAATTACAATTGGTTCACGCAAAGGAACCGACGAAAATGCAAGAGCACTGGGATGGTTAAGTATATTATCCGGTTCTTTAGGATATTCTTATGGTGCTCAAGGAATATGGAATTATGGAGAAGAAACTGATTCAACTATAAATTTAACAATACCTTTTGATAGCGCTCTCGCATTTGTTTCATCGGTACAAATGGAATATTTGGTTAATTTTTTTAATGCAATTAATTGGTGGAAACTGGAACCGAATCATGATGCAATTATATACAATGGAAGTGTGCCGGAAGAAAAGAAAATGGCTTTTGCTATTTCGGAAACCAGAAAATTTGGAGCGGCATTTTTACCGGATGCTAATTCAATAAAAATTGATATGACTGTTTTTTCTAATAGTGTGGATGCTACTTGGTTTAATCCGATAACGGCTAAATATACAAGCGGAGAACAAAATGTTACTAATTCAGGTCAACATACATTCACTCCGCCTTTACCTGGCGAATGGGCTTTGTTATTAGATAATTCGGTAACTTTAAGCGTTAGAATATTTTTAGAAGGTCCTTATTCCGGAAATAAAATGACTACTAACTTATCTTCGGTTATTCCTTTTGAACAGCCTTATAATGCATCTCCATGGAATTATATCGGAAACGAAACTATAGATGATTCATTTATAAATTCAAATAAAATTGTTGATTGGGTACTGGTTGAACTAAGAACAGGAGTTTCTCCCGGTAGCGCTACAAATATAGTGGCTCGGCAAGCCGTCCCGGTTAATGAAGACGGCTTTATTATTGATCCTAAATACGGAACTACAAATGTTAACTTTAATGTTGATCCGGGTGAATATTTTATTGTAGTTTATCACAGAAATCATTTAGCAGTGATGAGTTCGCAAAAAGTGATGTTGAATTAAAAATAAGATAAACAAATTGGAATGGAGTTAACCCCAAATAAAACAAATCTTATTTTGTCGCACTTACTAATTGAATCTTAGAATAAGATCAGAAATTATGTGACCGCTTTCTTCCAAGCGCGGATCATCAATTTTTAAGTCCTTAGTTTTTGTTTCACCTTTTTCTACAATTTTGAGCTTAGTAAATTTCTTTCTTGCTTCTTCTCTTGCTTTTCGCTTAGCTTCATTTTTTTCTCTCTCTTTTTTACGTACACTTTCCAAAAGCGAATATCTCTTTTTCTTTTTGTTCTCTTTATATTGAGCTATATCTTCAAATATATATTGAAACTCCGGTTCGCTTTTAATTCTTTCATTATGCAGTTTAATCAGTTCCGGAAGATAGGGAGTAAGATTACCATATTTTTGATATTTTGCAGGACTAATTTTATCCCATTTCAGGGCGCTGGAATTAGCGCTTTCACCATACTTGCTCGGGTCAATTAAGGAAGGCATTTTCACGTCCGGAATAACACCAAGATTTTGTGTACTGCTCCCGGTAATTCTATAAAACTTAGCAATAGTTAGTTTTAACTCACCGGCTTTTGCTCCGGAAATAGGCAAAAACCTATCCAAGTTTATCAAGTTTTGTACGGTTCCTTTTCCGTAAGTCTGTTCACCCATTATTAAACCACGGCCATAATCCTGAATTGCCGCAGAAAATATTTCGGAAGCTGATGCACTGAATCTATTAACCAGCACACCTAAAGCGCCTTTATATATTATTGAACTATCGGGATCATCGTCCTCTTGTATTGAACCGTTTGAATTTCTCACTTGAACGATAGGTCCTTTCTTTATAAACAGACCCGTTAATGAGATTGCTTCTTCCAAAGAACCGCCGCCGTTGTTTCGTAAATCTATTATGATTCCGTCAACTTTCTCTTGTTTTAATTCCTGTAACAAACGATAAACATCCCTTGTTGTACTGCGGTAATTTTTATCTCCTTTCCGCTTCGCATCAAAATCAATATAAAAACTTGGGATTTTAATAACACCAAGTTTTAAGTGGTAATTTTCTTCATCAATCTCAATTACTTCTTTCTTAGCAGCTTGTCCTTCTAGTTTAACTTTATCCCGAACCAGAGAAATCGTATCAGGCAAAGCATAAGTTCCTTCTTCTGCTTTTAAAACTGCAAGCCGTACAACCGTCCCCTTTTTCCCCCTTATTAGTTGAACTACGTCATCAATCCGCCATCCTATAACATCTACTAAATCTCCTTTTTCTCCTTGTCCAACAGCCACAATTCTATCATCGGCATGCAATAAATCACTTTTATATGCAGGTCCACCCGGAATAATTTTAACAACTTTTGTATAATCATTATCGGTTCTTAGCTGCGCGCCTATACCTTCCAAAGATAATTTCATTCGAATATCAAAATTTTCCGAGTCTCTGGGAGAAAAATAAGTTGAATGAGGATCAACTGCTTCGGCGAAAGAATTCATGAACAGTTCAAATACATCTCCCGTTTTATACTGAAGGATGGCTTTTTGATAATTTTTATAACGTTTGCTTAAAGTTTCTACAACTTTATCCCATTTTTTGCCTGCCAATTTTAGATTTAATGCTTCGTACTTTAAACGTTTTCGCCATAAATCATCCAGTCTAACGCTATCGGCAACCCATTGAGAATCTTTTCTGTCGGGGACATAATATTCATCAATATCAAAATTAAAGCCTTTTTGTAAACGATCTAACACGAATTTAGTTCTGCTATTAATTCTTTTTCTATAAACATTAAATATTTCGTAAGGCGGATTGTCTAACCCGGCTTTCAGGTCATCATCCAACTTTGTTCTTAAAGGTTCAAACTTTTCAATGTCGGATTTACTAAAATACATTTTATTATAATCCATCATCTTAATAAAATTATCATAAATAATAGACGAAAGGGAATCATTAAGCTTTACAGGTCTGTAATGATATCTCGAAAATATCTTAGCAACCAGCTCTTCAATTTTGGAATAATACGGTTTTGGCTGCAGAACTTTTGTAGTGTCTAAAACTATATTTTTGATTTCAGATTCTTTTGCACTTTGTGCATCACAACTTGTTAAAGTGAGTAATAAGAGAATAAACGAAAGAAAATATTTCATAGAAATTCCCGATTAGTAAAATTGTTTTTTATGATACAAAAGATATAAATAATAGTTTCACAAAAAAAATGTTATTTTTAATCAACTCAAACACTTTTTTAAAGGTGATAATGGATGTTGAATCAGTTCGTAATTATTGTATAAAGAAAAAGAGAGTTACGGAAAGTTTCCCTTTTGATGATGAAACTCTTGTATTTAAGGTCTTTAATAGGATGTTGTAGCCAATAAAAAGAAAAGAGAAAGTGGAAAATGAATTATAGTAATTGAACAAGCTTTCCGTTGATATAATTACTACAGAATATTTTTGAAATTTTAGATATTATGATTAAAGCTACACTATCAACACAAAGGAAAATAGTAATAATTTGAGAATATTGTTATAAATAAGTATTTTTGTATAAAAATTACTAAATAATACTAAAAATAACGGTCAGAAATTACATAAAACAGCTATTATCATACGAGGAATATTCATTCTCCTTACATGAATTGATAGAGAATATCAATAAAACCGAAACATCAATAAAGAGTGAACTCTCTAGGTTAATTACAAAGAAAGAAATAGTTTGAGAGCAGAATAATAACTTTTTACTGTTTGTTCAGAGTAGTTCTCTACAAATAATTTATTTATACTTACTTAATTTCATCAAAGGATATAAAATGAAAGAATTATTTAAATTAAGACACGAAATACACATGCATCCGGAAGTATCAAATAATGAATTTGCCACATCTGAAAGAATTTTGGTTTTCATTCAAAAATATTCACCGGATGAAGTAATTAAATTAGGTAAAACCGGTTTGATCT
>CBEVZC010000163.1:0-6074 GCA_965554225.1 uncultured bacterium
GGAAGGTGAAAAACCGTTTGTTTTATTAAAACCAAATAAAGCTGACTTTGATTCGGTTTATACAATATTAAAAAGAAACGAGAACCATTACAAAGTTTACCTTAAACAAGATATGCCAAAATATTTTCACTATTCTCAAAATTCTTTTATTTACCCAATAATTATAGTTGCAAATTTAGGGTGGTCATTAGTAAACGATAACTGGTTAAAAAGTTTTGAACATCATCATTCTAAAGGAAATCACGGATACGATAACCACCAACTCGATATGCATGGAACTTTTATTGCACAGGGCCCTAATTTCAAAAGAGGATACAAAACTGGAACGGTTTGGAATATTGATATTTATCCTCTATTATCTAAAATTTTCGACATTGAACCAAGAAGCAATATTGATGGTAAACTGGAAAGGATTGGATTCATTTTAAAATAATTGTAGGGAACAACCATGGTTGTTCCCTACAATTAAATTTTATTTTGTTAATTTTGTGAACTTTATTAAATAACATTCATTGATAAAAATTTACTTCCAGTTTAATTATGAAAAATATTCTAAATATTGAATACGAAAAATTTAAATTACAAAATAATCTCGATGTAGTTCTCTACCAAGATAAAAGTTTACCAATTGTTGCCGTAAACATTTGGTACAAAATAGGCTCAGCAAACGAAAAGCCCGGTAAAACCGGTCTGGCTCATTTATTCGAGCATATGATGTTTCAAGGATCGGAACATGTTCCTAAAGAAATGCATTTCCGATACATTCAGGAAGCCGGTGGAACGCTAAATGGTTCAACAAGTATCGATCGAACTAATTATTACGAATCGGTCCCTTCAACAAATCTGGAAATGGTTCTGTGGTTGGAATCTGATAGGATGGGTTACCTTCTTCCGGCGTTGACTCAAGAAAAGCTTGACAACCAAATTGGCGTTGTTTCTAATGAACGAAGACAAAATTATGAAAATCAGCCGTACGGATTAGCTTGGGAAAAATTATTTTCTACATTGTATCCCAAAAACTATCCTTATAATTGGCCAACTATTGGATGGATGAAAGATATTGAAAATTATAATTTGGATGATGTTAAAAACTTTTTTAATACATTTTACAGCCCGCAAAATGCAAGTCTGGTTATTGGAGGCAATTTTGACTTTGCAGAAGCAAAAGATTTAGTAAAAAGTTATTTTGGAAACATTACTAACAAAACAGAAATTCCTAAATTAAATGTTAAACCACCCAACCTAACCGAATCAAAAAAGGTTATACTAAAAGACGATGTTCAATTACCTCGTTTATATCTTGCTTGGATTTCCGATAAAGCTTACGGGAAGGATGACGCTAAACTGGATATATTAGCTGATATTTTAACGGGATCGAAAAACTCCCGGCTTTATAAAGAACTCTTAATTGATAAACAAATTGCACAGGACATTTCAGCTTTTCAATACTCAGGAAATTTAAATGGTGCATTTATAATTGTTGCAACCCCAAAACCGGGAGTTAAATTAGACGTTTTAAAGAAAGAAATTTTTAATCAAATAAATTTTCTGCTAAAAAGTGGAATAACCAAAGCAGAATTGCGACGTTCCTTAAATAGTTATAAATCTTCTTTTATTTATTCGCTGCAAAATCTTGATAATCTTGCAAACCAGATAAATAATTATAATTGTTTCTTAAATGAACCTAACTCGTTTATTTATGATATAGGCAGATATGAAAAGGTAACAGGAAAAGATGTCGTTTCGGTGACCGAAAAATATTTAAATACTAATTTCGTTGAACTTAATGTTGTACCCAAAAAAAAGAATTAATAATAATTTTATAAATAATAATATGCTAATAGATAGAACTACTAAACCGAAAGAAAAAGGAAAGATTGATTTTCACCTTCCTACTATTAAAAGATTTACGCTAAGCAATGGACTAAAAATTATTTTTGTAGAGAAAAATAATCTTCCAATAGTACAATTCAGTTTTATTTCTCAAGTCGGAAGTAAAAATGATCCGGCTAATAAAAAGGGACTCGCTTATTTAACCTCTCTTCTAATAGATGAAGGAGCTGGTGAATTTGACGCTTTACAGCTTGACGATAAAATTGAATCTCTCGGTTCAATATTAAAATGTTCGGCTGACCAGGATTCTTTTTCAATTTCAATTCTTTCTTTAAAAGAGAATCTTGAAGAATCTTTAAATATTTTATCTTTAATTGTTTCACAACCCCGATTTGAAGAAACGGATTTTATTCGAGAAAAACAAAAGCTCCTAACTAAAATTCTACAACTTCGCGATAACCCGGAATATATTGCCAGCTCTGCATTTAGAAAAATTCTTTATGAAGATTCACCCTATGCTTCCCCGACTATCGGTTACTATAAGGATGTAGAAAATATTAAGACGGAAGCTATTAAGGAATTTTACAATGAGAATATCACAATTGATACATCAACTTTATTGGTTGTTGGAAAAATTAAGATGGATGAACTTAAAAATTTGATTGAGAAATATTTTAGTAATTGGAAAACAAAGAAACATAAAAAAATAAAATTTAATAGCATACCACCAACAAAAACAAATTATTATTTTGTACATAAAGACGGTGCTGCACAAACTCAACTACGCATTGGCATGATTTCAAAAGGCAGAAAATCAAAAGACTTTTATGCCCGCACAATTATGAACTCCATACTTGGCGGACAGTTTTCAAGTAGAATAAATTTAAATTTAAGAGAGGATAAAGGATTTACATACGGCGCAAGTTCCTCGTACCAATACAATAAACATGGCGGTTCGTTTATTGTATCCACCGGAGTTCAAAGTATTCACACCGACGAGTCGATTTCAGAAATATTAAAAGAGCTGGATGGAATTAGAAAAGGGATTACGGAACGAGAAGTTAATTTTAGTAAGTCATATTTAATTAAAAGATATCCTGCTCTTTTCGAAACTTATTCCCAAGTTGCCAGCAACTTAATGCTAATGACTATTCACGATTTACCTGATAATTATTTTGATACTTACATTGACAACTTAGATAAAATAACTATAGATGAAATTTTGAGTGCAGCCAAAGAAAACGTTTTACTTGACCAAATGGTGGTTTTAGCAGTTGGAGATAAAAAAGTAGTTTTACCACAATTAGAAAAACTTTCTAAAAATAGAATTATTGAATTGGAAATATAGAATTTCCTATAAAGTTGAATTTATTTTAATTCCTAATTTTATTTAAATGAAACACTGCGAACTTAATATTATTCCCTTTCTTCTTATATTGTAAAATATCATCAAGTAAATCCAAAAAATTAGCAGCAGAAATAACAAATATCTTTTCGGTTCCCGGCTTAATATTTTTCAAGTAAAACGCAAATAGAGATTTTAAGTCTTTATTACTTTCTCCATGTAATTGTGTAAAACTATTTATGTAGTAAATTTTCTTATTATTCCTTTTGAGAACATTTCTTATATAATCAAAAATTGTTGATTTATATAAGCTAGAATGCTGGTCAACTAAGAAGAAGGAACTCCCTTTAAAAAACTTAAACATATTATTTATTTTTCTTCTTAATACACCTTTTGAAAAATCCTCCAGTAACTCAAATCTTTCATCATCTATATCTTCATTTAATAAAAGATAAAACCGTTTTTGGTGCTCCTTTATTGAAGGCAGCAAATTTTCAGAGAATTTATCGGGAATTAGTACAAGTCCAAAATTAAGAGGAACAGCTAATAACTCATTTACCTTATCGTTATTCAACCCGGATATTCCCGTAACTATAAACGAAATGGTTGAGTTATCCCGGTTAAGTGTAGATAAATAAAACAGTTTTGCTTTTAACATCAGGACATTATTTTCATAAATTTCAATATCCGAATCACCATAATTTCTTTTCTCCTTTGACTTAACCCTAATATTTTCATCGCTAACTGCTTTATTTATATCTTTAAGAATATTTGGTATTGAAATACCGTTCGGAATCGAAACCCTATAGTAAGTGCTGTTAGACCTTCCTTCTTTCTTTTTTAGTTTTCCTACTTTTATCCAATCTTTACTAATATTGAAATTTAATAGGACATCTTTAAATTTCCTTTCAATCTCATTTTTACTTACAGTATTTACGTACTTGTTTTCTTTTTTTTTTGAAACCGAGTCCAATATTAGGTTTACAATTAAAAGGAGTGCAATAAGAAGAATAAGAATATAAATAATTTTTCTTTTAACTTTCATAACTTAAAATTTTAATAATATATCTATTAAAATTATTTTATTCCCCTTTAAATTCCGGTCTTCTTTTTTCGAGAAACGCCTTTGTCCCTTCCTTAAAATCCTCTGTACTTGTTGTTAACGCAAAAAGCCCGGATTCCATTTTAAGTCCTTCATTTAGATTCAGTTCAGACGAGCTAACAACTGCTTTCAATGCCATCTGAACAGCTATTTGTCCTTTACTTATTATTTTCTCTGCCACCTTATAAGCATTCGGCAACAATTCATTTAGTTCAAAAACCTTATTTACCAGACCAATTCTAAGCGCCACTTCCGCATTAATCATATCGCCGGTTAAAATATATTCCGCTGCTCTACCCGGATTAATTAGTCGCGCTAATCTTTGCGTACCTCCATAGCCCGGAATAATTCCGAGATTAACTTCAGGCTGACCAAACATCGCATTACCCGAAGCTAAGCGGATATGACAAGCTAAAGCAAGTTCACAGCCTCCGCCAAGTGCATATCCGTTAACCGCTGCAATTACAGGTTTTCCAAGGTTTTCAATTTGATTAAAAACTTCCTGTCCTTTCTCTGAAAATCTTTTCCCCGCAATTGCATTTAATGAATTTAGTTCCGAAATGTCTGCACCGGCAACAAAAGCTTTTTCTCCGGTTCCGGTAATAACAATAACTTTAATACTGTCATCATCCTTAATTTTTTTAAATACGATTCCAAGCTCTTCAATAGTTTTATTGTTCAGAGCATTTAGTTTTTCCGGTCTGTTGATTGTAATTGTAGCAATTTTATTTTCAACTTTAAATATTAAATTTTGATATTCCATAACGCACCTTTGTTAAAATGTTGCAAAAATCGGTATTCTTATTTTTAAGTCAAACGAGATGAATTGATTACTTTTAAAATAATTATAATTTGCTATTACATCCATAAGGAACATAGAAACGCCGGCACCAATATGAAAACCCACTTTACTATTATTTTCTATAAAACTATCCTTATGTGTATCTATTTTAAATTCATGTAAATTTTCAAATATTGAATAAGATATTCCCAGTTCTGCAATAGGCATAAGTAAAACCACATTTCTTATAAGAGGTTGAAAAAAATGTCTTGCACCAAGGTTTACTGAAAATGAACTACTTGCAAAATTAGAATAATCCGTAGTCCTATAAAAACTAATATCACCGGGAAAGTGCTGGTACTCAAACTTAGCGTAAAAGAAAACAGGGATAAAAACATTATCAGTGTAGGAAAACCCTATATCAATTCCTTCGCCCAAACTTGAGTGTTGACTAAAATCCCCGACTGGAAATCTTGGCCCGACCCCAACTGACATGAACAAGCCTTTTGCCTGCCCAAATTGAATTTTTTGTGCAAAAGTTATTGATGTTAAAAATATGCTGAAAAAAATAATTTTGTAAAAAATTCTCAATTTAATTAACTCAAATAATTTATAAGAGATTACCATTCATGCGAAACTTTTTATTTAACTTTTTCAATTCTCTGATTCAGTAATTCAGTTCCCGCTCCATATTTGTAAACTAATTTACCACCATGCTCACCGGTTTCATAAATAAAATATGACCCGATTAAAGCAAAAAATAGAAATACAATTTTGACCTTCTTTGTAAATAGTTTTTTTGTAGTGAAATAAAACCTAGCTACTAAAACCACAAAAAAATACCACAATGTTATATTTGCAAATTGTTCATGTTCTTCAATCAGTTCATTAGAAATCAAGTGTTTTTCGATAAAAGGTTTTAATGCTTCATGAGCCTGGTTGCCCGTAAGTACAGAGGCTAAACCGCCAAGGACACCGAGAAGAAGCAGAATATTTATAAATACAGATAAATT
>CBEVZC010000164.1:0-6054 GCA_965554225.1 uncultured bacterium
TTCCATTCCAAATCACCTTCATGTATTCCGAACTTTTTAAATTCATTTATATTTTTTTTAGAAACGCCGGATTTTAAAAGTGCTTTTTTAACATATCTTAAATTGCTTTTTCTATTAAAATAATCCTTAATAATGAAATATATGATATTGCGAAAAGATAAAGAACGTTTATACTTTTTATTTGAAAAATTTTCAATTTGCAGTAAAATATTTTCATCTACTTTGTATTTGTTTCTTAAAGTTAATGAAAAGTCGTCGTTAATTTCATCAACATCTTTTAAATTCAGTTCTACTCCCTGAATTGTACGAGGTATTCGCACATAAATGAACCTACCGACTACTCCGCTTAAAAATACGGCAACCATACTCCAAAAACTGACTGATACAATTCCACCAAATTTAAATGCCGTATGGAAAAGGACTAAAATTGGTCCTAATGTACATAAAAATATATGCAACTCCAGCCAATATTTTAATATCCCAAATCTGTATAAAGATTTTACTCTTTTACGAATCATATAAATAACAACGCCGAGAAACATCATTAACGAACCGATAATTCCCAAACCATGACCAATAAAACCGCTGGGTTTAAAATTATTGTGAAGAGGAGAGAAAAATCTTTCTTCTAAAGGCAGTGAATAATAAGAATATCCGTAGTAAACAATTAATCCAAATGATAATAAAGTCACTGCTACAAATAATGAAATATAAATTTTATGTTGAAATTTTGTCATTATAAAGGATATCTTGACCTATTATAAAAGATTGGATTCAAATTTACTAATAATTATTTTTAAATGCATCAAAGTAAAACTTAAGAGATAATTTGCGGGTAGTTTATTGTTCTAAAAGGTTGCTAATCTAAAAATATATATTAAAGGAAGTTTTCTATGGAATCCCAATATTCAAATACTCTTTACATAAAAAATATGGTTTGTCCCCGTTGTATTAAAGTTGTTAAAGGAGAGTTAGAAAACTTAGGAATTGAAATTCAAAATATTGAACTTGGTGAAGTAAAGATTAAACAAAGTATTGATGAAATCGATTTAAAACTAATAAAAAAAGTTTTAGACAAAGAGGGATTTGAGCTTATTGAAGATTCAAAAGCAAAGTTAATTGAATCCATAAAAACTGAAATTATTAGCATAATACAGGAATATAAGGACGAAGATTTAGAAAAGATTAATTTCTCTAAACACTTAAGTAAAATACTGGACAAAGATTATAATTATATGAGTTCACTTTTCTCAAAAACCGAAGGGATAACAATAGAACATTATGTTATTCTTCAAAAAATTGAAAAAGCTAAAGAACTACTTAAATATGGTGAATTAACATTAAGTGAAATTTCTTACAGACTAGGTTACAGTTCAGTTCAACATCTTTCCCGCCAATTCAAACAAGCAACCGGTTTAACTGCAAGTGAATTTAAAAAAAACCTTGCCGGTCGACGTAAGTCAATCGATTCTATCTAGATATATAATTGATAAATTAGTTTTAGATAAAAACATATAACCACAATAAAACAGCAATTATCATTAATAAAAAAACAAGAAGCAATCTTGTACGTGCCACTTCTTTTTCTCTAACTTCATCCAAGTAAAAAAGATTAGGTTTTATTTCAACAATAACACCACGCATCTTTTGAATTTTGAAAATTAGGCTTTCAGCCAGACCCAAATCTAGCAGCGGCTTTGCATTGTTAGGTAATATTGCTCCGGCTTTTTTAAAATTACGAATAATATGACGGCGCTTTTTAGAAGCTATTATTGCTGCAAACGATGTAGTCATTTTTTCCCCTTTAATTATCCGAAAAATTCTTATTAAATAATATATTAAAAATTGCGGGTTTGCATCAAGCTAATATTATATCGTTGTTCGTACTCAAAATGCAGCATAAAATATTATAACATTTTACCAAAATAGTATAACGGATAAAAAGTTATTTGATATTATTTTAACAACATCAAAAAACTTAGGAGGATCAAAAATGACAGAAAAAGAATATAAAATTGACGGGATGACATGCCACCACTGTGTTAAAGCAGTTGAGATAGAACTTGATGAAATAGATGTTGCTTCCCGAAAGGTTGAAATAGGTTCGGCTGTTGTTGAATTTGACGAAAGTAAAATTTCCGATGATCAAGTTGTGAAAGCAATTGAAGAAGCCGGGTACACGGTAATTAAGTAACTTAATGTAGTAGAGATACCGGGAAACAATGATTTTTGCATCATGGCGACTTTACTTTAGGAGGATAAAATTATGAAATACAATTTGGCTGTAGAAGGGATGACTTGCGCAAGTTGCGTTGCAAGAGTCGAAAAATCATTAAAAAAAGTTGAGGGCATCGAAAATGTTTCGGTTAATTTTGCAGCTGAAAAAGTATATTTCGAGACTGGCGGCAATATTGATTTGAAAGTAGCAGCTGATGCGATTGGGAAATACGGTTATAAACTGCACACGGAAGAAGCGAAAAGTAATAAAGAGACAAAGGTAGAAGATGACATAAACGAAAAGATATTTGAAGAACATTACAGCGCTTTAAAAAAGGACTTTATTTTTGCTTTAGTATTAACCATTCCTCTGTTTTTCATCAGTTTATTTATGGATTTTTCTTTCTTCAAAAGTTTTTGGCCTTTTTCAGTAGATTATACGAATAAGATATTGTTGCTTATTGCTACACCTATCGTTTTTGTTTCAGGGAAAAGATTCTATAAATCTTTTTGGGCAAATCTTAAGCACTTTTCTGCAAACATGGATACGCTAGTTGCCATTGGAACCGGGACAGCTTATATATACAGTGTAGTTGTAACACTGTTCCCTACTTGGCTTTCTTCCTCAAAATCTGTTTCTCATATTTACTTTGATACGGCAGGAGTAATTATACTTTTAATTCTGCTCGGAAAAGTTCTTGAAACTAGAGCTAAAAGGAAAACAACCACAGCGATTAAAAAACTTTTGGAATTAAAACCAAATGAAGCAACAATAATTGTCGATGGTGAAGAAAAAGTAATTAAATCAAGTGAATTACAAATAAAAGATAAAATTATTGTAAAACCCGGAGAAAAAATTCCTGCTGACGGTAAACTTCTCGAAGGCTTTTCAGTAGTTGACGAATCCATGTTAACCGGTGAAAGCATTCCGGTAGAGAAAAATATTGGTGCTGAGGTTATAGGGGGAACAATAAATAAAAACGGAACTTTTATTTATGAAGTTTCAGCACTTGGAAATAACTCCGTTTTAGGACAAATAATAAAACTGGTTGAAGAAGCGCAAGGCAGTAAAGCACCAATTCAAAAATTAGCAGATCAAGTTTCAGCCGTTTTCGTTCCGACAGTAATAATAATTGCACTTCTCACATTTGCCGCATGGATGATTTTCCCGGGAATTCCGATATTTAATATTGCGTTAATTAATTTTGTAGCTGTGCTGATAATTGCGTGTCCTTGTGCGATGGGATTAGCAACACCGACATCAATTATGGTTAGTACCGGATTGGGAGCACAACATGGAATTCTAATAAAAAATGGTGAAAGCTTGGAAAAAGCTCATAAAATCAGTTCAATTGTTTTGGATAAAACAGGAACAATTACCGAAGGCAAACCCACGGTTACTGATATAAAAATAATTGGAATTCAAGAGCAGCAATTTTTATCAATTGTCGCTGCCGTAGAAAAGCGCTCCGAACATCCATTGGCAGAAGCAATTGTTGAATATGCTAAAAGTAAAAATATTGATCCCGGTAAAATTGAATCTTTCGAGAATAGAGCCGGTTACGGGATAAATGCAATTGTAGATAAAAATGCTGTAGTGGTAGGTAATAAAAAATTGATGGAAGACTATTCTTTAAAACTTAATGAATTAGAGAGTGATTATTTGAAAATAAGTTCCGAAGGGAAATCAATTGTGCTGGTTGGGATTAATGGAAAGCTAGCCGGAATAATAGGCATTGCAGACCCGATTAAGGAAAGTTCGGTGAGTGCAGTAGCTAAATTAAATGAAATGGGATTAAAGGTTTTTATGATTACCGGAGATAACCAAAAAACCGCAAAAGCTATTGCCGATAAAGCAGGAATTGATAATTACATTGCGGAAGTTCTTCCTGAAGGGAAGGCTGAAAAAGTAAAAGAGCTGCAAAAAAAGGGTGAAATTGTTGCAATGGTAGGAGACGGAATAAACGACTCCCCCGCTCTAGTTACTGCCGATCTCGGAATTGCAATTGGTACAGGAACTGATATTGCGATTGAATCTTCCGATATAACTCTAGTTAAAGGTGATTTGATGAGTGTAGTTTCTGCTATAAAATTATCTAAAAAAACAATCCGTACAATTAAACAAAACCTTTTCTGGGCATTTATTTACAATACAATCGGAATTCCATTTGCTGCATTAGGATTTCTTAATCCAATGATTGGCGCTTTAGCAATGTCTATGAGCTCTGTTTCTGTAGTTAGCAATTCATTAAGATTGAAGAGAGCAAAAATAGTTTAGATGAGAGATAAAACCAAAATAACAAGTTTATCACATATTATATTTCAATATTCTTATTCATTCTTTTGAAGCTGCTCTTTCTTTAAACAACTTCGCAAACTTTCAACAGATTACTTTTTATAAACATATGCAAGAGTACAATATTCAATTCCCCTGAATAAGAAAATATAATGCACATCTCTACTATCTGTTTAATTTTAATCTAAATAAATTTAACTTAAGTTAATAACAATATTTCGATATATGAAAACCTTTTATTTTTAACAACTGTGTGCAAAAATGAAAAAATTTTAATATTTAATAACTTGGATATTCAATTCTCACAGTTAATTTTACGTATTAGAAATTATAGATTAAATAATTGTTTTTATGTCGGTGCACAAAATAATATCAAACCGGAATAAATTTATACAAGCATAAATTAAAAGATATAAATTTTTTAACTCGCTTCTTATAGTGATTAAACGGAAAAACTTAGAAACTTTGGGAATTGATTGAACTAATATGAATGAACATATAATTGCCAAAGGGCTTGAAATCTGGACACTTCAAACATTGCTTGATATTTCAATCATTCTGGGAATCTTTGCTTTGGGTTTTGTTATTATCCAAAATTATTACAATTCTCTCCAGAAATATTTGACGTTACGTGTATCAATTGAAATTTGGGCGCTTCTAACCGTTCTTATAACCGATTTAGTTTTAGCTATCACGGTTATTATAGGATTTTTGATTTTAAATCCCGATATAATGGCAGATATAAAAGTGGCTGTGCCTTTTGTTCCACTTGCTACGGTTTTATTTGCAATGGCGCTTTTAATCCGTTTGTTTTATAACGGACACAAACCAAAAGATAAAAATTTCCGTTTATCGACATGGTTAATTTTTATTGCGAATTTAATTAATATAATCGGGTTCTCTTTTATTATGGAAGCTCCCGGGAAAGAATATTTAGAAGATCATCCGAGTGAATTTTGGGAATTTATTAAAATGTATTTCCGGTCAAATTCAGTCCCCCACGGAATAGGACTTGCTCAAATATCATTCTATGTTTTTTATCCCCTCTTATTGATAATATTTGTTATAGGTTTTAGCCGTTTTATGAAAAACTTTAATAAAGATACAGTGAAGAACTAAATGCAATGGTATTGGCAACTAATAATTGAAAATTGCACCGGTTGTGGAATTTGTCGCGATGTTTGCGAAGATCATGCAATAAAAATGTCTCGTAAAATGGCTTATCCGGAATCAATAGAAGGCAAATGTATTGGCTGCATGGATTGTGTAAACGAATGCCCGTTTGAAGCAATTGTAGTTACGCAGTTAACTGGAGAAATTGCAAATTTTAGCAGTAGCTCCTAGGCATTTAAATCTGCCGGTTCCTCTTTTAAAATCAATAATATTAATGATCTTAAACTTAATCTTATTCCCTAAATCTAAATTAGTATTTATAACAATCAGAATATTTATTGCTAACAAGATTTTAGAGTGTGTTAAATAGTCGCTCCTGAAAAAGGCAAAAAAGTAAGAAACTGGATTAAAAACGAAAGAATAAAGCA
>CBEVZC010000165.1:0-5995 GCA_965554225.1 uncultured bacterium
GACGGATCGAATCATAATTCTTTTTTCCTTTACGGCGGTTTAACTTATCAGGCTCAGAAGTTATATCTGAGTCTGAGCTTACCGGTTGTATTTACTCAAAACAATACTTTTACACAATTAGGGAATACATTTTTACCTAACAACCATATGGGAAACAATAATTCCAACAACTTTTTTGACATGTTCGGACATATGAATGACCGGAATGGAGAGACAATATCCAATACAAATGTAGGCATTGGTGACTTATACTTAAACGGAAGTTTACAGGTAGTTGACGAGGAAAAAATATTACCTTCATTTTCAGTTGACGGTTATGTTAAATTCCCGACCGCTTCAACTGAGATTGGTATCGGTACAAGTAAATTTGATTTTCAGATTGCAATTGGGACTAAGAAATACATAAATAACTTTTCTCTATTTGCTCAATTCGGTTATTTGTTTTTGGGGGAAGTAGAGGGATCGGCAGTTCTTGATCCCTTTACTTTTTCTTTTGGGATAGGATATACTTTTACGAATAGAAAACATTCATTCCTTTTGGGATACGATTCTTACTCAACAATTATTCAAGGCACAGCATCACCAAGGCAGTTGGCATTCGGATATAATTATTTAATAAATAACGGATTATATATTTCAGCAATTGCTGCAGCCGGTCTTAACAGTTCAACTTCCGACTATACTTTTTCAGTTGGATTAAATTTTGAAATTTAATTTTTAGGAAAGGATAGTTAAATGAATAAACCACAAATCACATTAGTATTTGCATTGTTTCTAATCTCAGCAATAATATATGCTCATGGAGATCATAAAAAGGGAAAAAACATGCACAAGCCTGATACTTTAACAATTGTTGCCGGCGATACAATAGCAATTAATGGTATTGCAACTAAAGAATATTTAGCTAAAGAAAAAGTTGAACAATCAACTGAAGATAATGAAAATGAGGAGAAGGAAGAAATAAAAGAAGTTACTCTAAGTGCTGCTTTTGAACATATACACAATAAAGTAATTCACTTCCCTATTGCATTATCTGTTGTCGGTATTTTATTGATGATCGTTGGTTATAAAGATGATAAATATTGGTCAGCACTAAAAATTATAATTCCGTTTGCAGCGCTTATGAGTATTGTAGCTGTTTTTGCAGGATTATCGCAAGCAGAACCTTTTGAAGGGACATCAACTTACGGACTTGTTGAAACACATAAACTTCTGGGTTTTGGTGTTTTGGCTTCTCTTATCCTTTGGTCAATTGCATTATATGTGGAAAAATTTAAGAAACTGGTTTGGCCCTTTGCGGTTTTAACTCTTATTCTTATTTCTCTGGCAGGTTTGTACGGCGGCGTAATTGCTCATTAATAAAAAGGAAAGGATGTTGGGCTTTATAAAATATATTATTCTTTATTCAATCCCAATTAATTTTGTTTGGGAAATGGCACAAATGCCGTTTTACAAAAATATGCCATGGGACTTAAATACAGCTTTATATTGTACGGCTGCCAGTGTAGGAGATGCAGTAATGATTCTAATAATATTTTACACAGTTGCATTTTTTGTTAAAGATATAAAATGGATATTTAATATTAAACTAAGAGAAATCACCTTAAGCCTTATAGTCGGTTTTATTATTTCGGTTTTTGTGGAACAAAGCGCACTAAGTATAAATATGTGGGATTACAGTAGTCTTATGCCCAAGATACCGTTACTTGACGCAGGAATTACACCGGTTTTGCAGATGCTGGTTTTGCCTTTATTTATTTTCAAACTAACTACAGATTAACAAATATATCAAGGAGTATATCATGATGAACGGAATGTTTGGAGGTATGTGGTTCGGCTGGTTATTCTGGATTGTATTAATAGTCATTATAATTTGGGCTGTTGTACAATTTACCAATAGGAGTCAATCAACCAATACTACAAATATTGTTTCTAAAGAAACCCCATTGGATATCTTGAAAAAGAGATATGCAAAAGGAGAATTAACAAAAGAAGAATATGATGAAATGAAAAAGAATTTATCATAATATTTAATACTGTAAGCTAATTTTTTGATTCGCTTACAGTAAATTTATATTGATCTAAAATGGTAGAGTAGGGAAATAAGATGGGACAATTTATTGCAGCATTATTGTTTTTTAGCGCAGCACTAGCTGGTTTCGTAAATACGTTACAATTAGCTACTATAAAGGCTAATAAAAAGAATGAGACATAGTTCCTAATCATTTAAACTCTAATATATTTATTTATTACAATAAGTATATGAATGTATTTAAATAACGATGTGATAATGGAACCATAGGAAACGCACCTTAAATTACGATTTGACTGCTAATTTATATTAAATCATAGGATTTAGAGAAGGAACCTGCGGACAAGATTCTGATACAAGGTTTTATTAAATAAAAGGAGACACTGCGCTGAACCGGACAAAAGATTTGTTATTTGTGATTTCAAGAAATTAAAATAATATCCTGACTGGATTGTAAATCTTGGAATACTCTTTACAAAACCGTTTGGAGTGTCAATAGATTTATCAGATAGAAATATTTTTGAGAAAAGGGAAATATATTTTTTAAAGTTGAGGTAAATGGAATTTTTTGCTGCTTTACTTACATAATTTTTAGAATAGTATAGCTTTATATTTTGGGAATGATTATAAACGGAGAAATAAAATGCATAAAAAAAAATAATACACATAGAGACCCTGTTTGTGGCAAAAAAATGAATCCAAATAAATCTTACGCAAAAATAAAATATGGTAAAGATATTTATTATTTGTGTTGCCCTTTATGTCAATCGGAGTTTGAAAAAGAGCCGCAAAAATATATCAAGAAAAACTAATTTTAACAAATTATTCTAAGAGAAACGGCAAAATCTTAAAAATGTATAACTTATTTTGACAATTGTATGATAGTATATTTTATCTCTAATTTATATTTACAATATGGAAATTTAGTTTAGCATTTTATTAAAATAAATAATTTGGTAACAAGATGAAACTTTTATTCATAATTATTAGTAAGCAAACTAACTTGGTGAATTTAATAATATAGGGGGATGTGATGGAACAATTTTTAGCAGCAATTTTGTTTTTTAGTATTGCCCTGGCCGGTTTTTGGGGTGCTCTGAAGTTCAGTAAGTTTAAAGGCGAATCTCATGAAGAATGCGATGGCGATGAGAACTGTGCATTAAAGAAACTTGGAATAAATAGTTTACGTTGCGATCACCGGTAACGAAGTTAATATATTTTAAAAAAAGGATTAATTTGATGAAAGACTACGAAGAACATAGTCACTCTGGAATGGAAAATCATGAGCATAATCATTCTCATGAACAACATGATCATAAAACAATGGATCATAATAGTAAAAATCATAAACACCACGGGGGAGGTTCTCACGATGAACATGAAGGACACGCTAATCATCACGAACACATGATAGCAGACTTCAGGAAACGGTTCTGGATCTCACTTGCGGTTTCAATCCCGATTTTGCTTTTATCACCTCTGGTTCAGCAATTTTTAGGACTTGGTACTTCTATCCGTTTTACGGGTGATAAATATTTAGCATTTCTATTGTCATCATTTGTTTTCTTTTACGGCGGTTATCCTTTCTTGAAAGGTATGTTTGATGAGCTAAAGAAAAAGCAGCCCGGAATGATGACGCTGATTGCCGTGGCAGTTAGTGTGGCTTACTTCTACAGTTCTGCTGTTGTTTTCGGACTTGAAGGGAAAGTATTCTTTTGGGAACTTGCTACTTTAATTGATATTATGCTGGTGGGACATTGGATAGAAATGAGATCCGTTATGGGTGCTTCACGAGCTTTGGAAGAACTTGCTAAACTAATGCCGTCCGATGCACATTTAATTAAAGATAATGACAACATAGTTGATGTTCCCCTCTCCGAATTAAAATCAGGCAATAAAGTTCTAGTAAAACCCGGGGAGAAAATTCCTGCTGATGGTGTAGCTGTAAAAGGTCAAAGTTCTGTTAACGAATCTATGCTTACAGGTGAGTCTAAACCCGTTGCTAAAACAATAGGCGACAAAGTTATCGGCGGTGGTATTAACGGTGAAGGTTCATTAGTTATTCAAGTTGAAAAGACAGGGAAGGATTCTTTTCTATCCCAAGTTATTGATTTAGTTAAAGAAGCACAGGAAAGTAAATCAAAAACACAAGACCTTGCTAACAGGGCTGCATTTTGGCTTACAATAATCGCAATTCTGGGTGGAGCAATTACAATGTTTGTTTGGCTCGCAATTATGCATCAAAGTCTAGCGTTTGCTTTGGAAAGGACTGTTACTGTTATGGTAATTACATGCCCGCACGCATTAGGTCTTGCAGTTCCACTGGTGGTTGCAGTTTCTACAGCCATTTCCGCCTCAAAAGGTTTATTAATTAGAAATCGCGTTGCTTTTGAGCAAGCTAGAAAATTAGATGCAATTATCTTTGATAAAACAGGTACTTTAACTAAAGGTGAGTTTGGAATTACAGATATTATTTCATTTGATAATAAATTTAGTAATGATGAAGTTTTACATCTTGCAGCATCTGTTGAAAGAAACAGTGAACATCCTATTGCACAAGGTATTTATAAAAGTACAAGTAATATTTCAGAAGCATTGGAGTTCAAAGCTGTTCCCGGTAAAGGCGCAAGAGCTATTGTTGATAGTTTGAATGTTGGAGTTTTTAGTCCGGGTTATTTGCGTGAAAAGAACATTTCGTTAAATGATGAAAGAATCGATAAACTTTCAGCTCAGGGTAAAACTGTGGCTTTTGTATTAGTTGACGAAAAACTTATCGGCGCTATTGCATTAGCCGATATTATACGAGAAGAATCTAAGAAAGCAATTGCCGAGTTTAAGAGACTGGGAATCAAAACCATAATGTTAACCGGCGATAATGAGAAAGTTGCAAAATATGTTGCTGATGAAATTGGTCTCGATAGATATATTGCCGAAGTATTGCCGGACGGGAAAGCAAAAACTGTAAAGGGAATTCAGAGTGAAGGATTAGTTGTTGCAATGACCGGGGACGGTGTAAATGATGCCCCTGCATTAGTTCAAGCGGATGTTGGAATTGCTATTGGTGCAGGAACTGATGTTGCAGTAGAAGCTGCAGATATTGTTCTTGTAAAAAGTAATCCACTGGACGTTCTTTCAATTATTAAACTTTCTAAAGCTACATACAAAAAGATGGTTCAAAATTTGGCCTGGGCTACCGGTTATAATGCATTTGCAATTCCGCTTGCTGCCGGAATTTTATATCATTACGGAGTTTTACTTAGTCCTGCTGCTGGTGCGGCTTTAATGTCTTTAAGTACTGTAATTGTAGCAATAAATGCAAAAATGTTAAAAATAAAGAAATAATTTTAAATCAAATATTAAGGGAGCGCTGTTATGGAATATTGTAAAGTATGCGGTATGGGTGTTGAGATATCAGAAAATGCGGAATCAACTGTTTACAAAAATAAAACTTATTATTTTTGTACGACTTTATGCAAGGTCATGTTCCTTCAAGAACCGGAAAAGTATATTGTGGCAGATAATGACACAGAGAAGAACAAATAATATTTTTACAAATATATCTAATAGAAGGAGAATTAAAATGGCATATTATTTTTCAAAAACGATAAGAGTAACATTCGAGGAAGCTATCGAAAAAGTTACAGATTCACTAAAAGCTGAAGGATTTGGAATTTTAACTGAAATTGATGTTCAAGCTACATTAAAGAAAAAACTTGATGTGGATTTTCGACCCTACAAAATACTAGGAGCATGTAATCCACCCTTTGCCCATGAAGCCTTACAAGCGGAAGATAAGATAGGAACCATGCTGCCATGTAATGTAATTCTGCAGGAAAGAGAAAATGGGATTGAGGTTGCAGCTATTGATCCTATTGCATCAATGTCGGCAGTTAATAATGAAAAAGTAACCGAAGTTGCCGGTAAAATTCAGAGCAAATTAAAATCTGTAATTGAAAGTTTATA
>CBEVZC010000166.1:0-5992 GCA_965554225.1 uncultured bacterium
CTAATCTTTTAAATTAAGGATTAGCTTACTATTAAATATCATGTTTTTACTTGATTACAATTATGTAATTTCATTGCATTTGTTTCGGTTTTCTATGAAAAAAATTGTTCTCAAAATATTTTTGTTTTCTTTAATAAGCTTCACTTCGGTTTTCTCTTTTCAGCAAAATAATTCTGATTGTCTCGATTGTCATTCAGATAATGAATTAACTAAAATTCAGAATGGAAAAAAAATTTCCTTATTTATAAATGAAAAGAAATTTGTTAAATCTGTTCATGGTGACCTTGATTGTATAGATTGCCATGAAGATTTCGACGCCGAAGAAATTCCCCATAAAGCAGGTAAAAATATTGCCAAAGTAAATTGCGGAAATTGTCATGACACAGAAGAAGTAGAAAATGGGATCCATGGGGAAAAATTAGAATGTACCGATTGCCATACAAAACACAATATCCAACCAGCAAAAACGTTAATAGGTTCAGGTGAAAAGTTCTGCTTATCCTGTCATAAATCACACAATGTTCAAGGCTATAAGCAAAGTATTCATTTTAAAAGCAGAAAACTCGGCAAAAATGCTCCGACTTGTACTACTTGCCATAGTAAAAATGTACATAGTATAAAGAATGTTAAGTTCAGTCAGAAAGATTTAGATAATATTTGTGCACAATGTCACGAAGATATTGTTGGTCAATACGTAAATAGTCTTCACGGCAAAGCACTAGCGCATGGGAAATATTTAGCGCCGAATTGTATTACCTGTCATGGTGCTCATAAAATATTGTCTCACAAGAATAATAAATCCGTCACATATAAAATGAATATCCCTGCACTTTGCGGACGATGCCATAAAGACGGCACTAAAGTATCGGAACTAAAGGGAATAAGTCAGACACATATTTTAAAAAATTATTCCCAATCTATTCATGGGAAAGGATTATTTGAGAGAGGTTTGATAGTAGCGGCAGCATGTACGGATTGCCACACAGCACATAGCGTCCTTCCACACACCGATCCAAATTCTACTATCAATAGAAAAAACATTGCGCATACTTGCGAACAATGTCATGCCGGAATTGAGAGAGTGCATAAAAAGGTAATAAACGGAAAGCTTTGGGAAACTTCACCTAATAAAGTACCCGCATGTATCGACTGTCATCAGCCCCATGATATAAGACAAGTTATTTACGAAGAGAAATTTACTGATCAATACTGCATGAATTGCCATAAGGACAAAAAGCTTTTCAAAATGATTGATGGGAGAAAAGAACCTCTATTTGTAGATTATGAAAAACATAAAAACTCTGTACATAAAGATAATTCGTGCATAAAATGTCATACCAATATTTCAATTTCTAATAATCCGGTTTGTAAAAACAGCGGCAAGGTTGATTGTTCATCATGCCATGCTGAAGTTGTAAATGATTACACAAAAAGTATTCACGGAGAACTTCATGCAAAAGGAAATGTAAACGCACCTTACTGTACTGATTGTCATGGGACACATTCAATTCAACCCAAAAAGGAAACAAATTCTCCTATCGCAAGGCAGAATATTCCGGCATTATGCTCAAAATGTCATCACGAAGGGAAAAGAGCCGCAGTAAAATATAAGGGAACAGAACATAATATTATTAAAAATTATGAAATGAGTATCCATGGACAAGGTTTATTAAAAAGTGGATTGGTAGTCTCTGCTACTTGTATTGACTGCCATACGAGCCATAGAGAATTGCCTGTTACAGACACTTTATCATCAGTAAACCGAAAGAATTTACCCAACACCTGTTCAAAATGTCATCTTGGAATATACGAGGAGTTCAATAAAAGTGTTCACAGCCCCAATGTTACTAAAACAGATAAGAAATTACCGGATTGTTATGATTGCCATAAATCTCATACAATAGAAAGAGTGGACAAGAATGATTTTAGGCAGAGTATTATTATTCAATGCGGGCAATGCCATAAAACTTTAACGGAATCATACTTTGATACTATGCACGGAAAAGTAACAAAATTAGGCGTAGCTAAGGCAGCGAAATGTTCTGATTGCCATGGTGCACATAATATTTTATCGCCGGATAACCCGCGTTCAACATTAAGTTATCAAAACATTGTAAAGACTTGTGCAAAATGCCATCCTAATTCAAATAGAAAATTTGTAGGCTATTTTACACATGCAACTCATCATGATAAGGCTAAATATCCATATCTTTATTATACTTATCTGTTTATGACGATACTTTTAATTGGAACTTTTTCTTTCTTCGGAATTCATACATTACTATGGCTTCCAAGAGCTTTAGTTGAACGTAAAAAGGAAAAACTAGGAGGAAAGAACGACAATCAGGATAAAGATAATAAAAAGGAAAATGAGAATGAGTAAAGGAGTTACAGATGAAAGATATTACCAGCGCTTCGATCCGGTTTTACGAACTTTGCATTTTTTTGTTATAATTAGTTTTTTAACATTGGCTTTAACAGGAACTACAATTAAATTTTCAGGTGTTGGAATATTCCAAACTATTTCAAAATTGATGGGTGGTTATCAAGTCACGGGATTTTTACATAGAGTTGCAGCAGTTATTACTTTTGGATATTTTTTTACTCATTTAGGTTATGTATTCTATTTAAAGAAAAAAAAAGGAAAATCATACAAATATTTTCTTAGCGGCGAAAATTCTCTAATGCCGAATAAAAACGATTTTAAAGAATATGTGCAGACAATGAAATGGTTTTTTGGAATGGGCAAAAGACCCTCTTATGGAAAGTGGACTTATTGGGAAAAGTTTGACTACCTGGCAGTTTTTTGGGGCGTTGCCATAATTGGAGCAAGTGGATTAATGTTATGGTTCCCTGAATTTTTTACGAAACTTGGTGTGCCCGGAATAGTAATTAATATTGCTACTATTATACATAGCGACGAAGCTCTCCTTGCCACAGGGTTTATTTTTACTGTGCATTTTTTCAATACTCATTTCAGACCGGATAAATTTCCTATGGACAAAGTAATCTTTACCGGAAGTGTTCCTATTGAAGAATTAAAGAAAGATAGACCGAGGCTTTATAAAGAATTAGTTGAATCCGGGGAGTTGGATAAATATCTAGTTGATCCACCATCAAAAGAATTTTTAACTGCTGCAAAAGTTTTTGGATTTGCCGCACTAATCACCGGAATAGTTTTCATTATTTTAATAATTTACGCAATGGTATTTTTGTATCAATAGCTTAATCGCTTGGAGTCCTTTATGAACATTAAAGTTTATTTAATAGTTATTTTTCTATTAATAACTACATCAAATTTAATTCATGCACAAAACGATGACTGTCTTGATTGTCACTCTGATAAAGAGTTAGTTAAAGAAACTAAGAGCGGGAATATCTCTTTATTTATTGACGGGAATAAGTTTAAAAATTCCGTTCATGGAGATCTGGATTGTGTTGATTGCCATGAAGATTTTGATGCGGATGAAATGCCTCATAAACCAGGGAAAAATATTGCAAAAGTAGATTGCGGTAACTGTCATGACGATATAGCAGCTAATATTAATAATGATATTCACCATAGATTAAAACAGAAAGTCGGCAATAAGGGTCCCAAATGCGAAACGTGCCACGGAAGTCATTATATAAAGTCTCCGAAAAAAATAAGACATAAAGAAAAATATTATTGCTCACAATGCCACAATAACGTTACCATAGTCCATAGTTATCATGCCATAAAAAAAGTATCAGATAAAACATGCACTGAATGTCATGAAACTGATACAATTAGACCAGAGTTACAGAAATCTGTTCATAAAAATTTAGGGTGTTCGGACTGTCATGTTTATGAAGCAAAAAACATGGAAAAACATCAGGATAATATTCCGCATACTAGAATAGCAGATTGTTATTCGTGTCATAAAAAAGAAAGTGACCAGCATAAAGAGAGTATCCACGGTATTTCATTAAGCGAAGGTATTGATGAAGCAGCAGCATGTTGGGATTGCCATGGTTCTCATAACGTCCTTCATATAAATGATAAGAAAAGCCCGGTTTATAAAACGAATATTCCTAAAACTTGCGGGAAATGTCATGCAGATAAGAAAATTCAAAAAAAATTCGACTTTCCCGTATACGACCCAGTGCAATCTTATTCTCAATCAGTGCACGGCAAATTGCTTGCTCAAGGAGCGGTTAATGTTCCTAACTGTACAACGTGCCATGGTGTTCACGATATTAAAAACGTAGTCCAGCCAAACTCAAAAATTTCTCCATATAATATTCCGAATACTTGTAAAGAATGTCATCCTCAGGAAGTGGAAGATTATGAGCAGTCAATACATTGGGTTTACGTTAAAAAGGGAGTTAGATTTGCACCTGTTTGTACCGATTGCCACAGTGAACACGGAATTAAATCGATCAATGGCAAATTAAATTGGAAAGAAGCAAGAAAAACCCAGGAAGAAACATGTATGTTTTGTCATCAAAGCAAAAAATTAGCTAAAAAATTTGGAATTTCAGCACAAGGGCCCAAAACTTATCAAGATAGTTACCACGGTTTGGCTGTTATGCGCGGGGATGAGAAAGCAGCCATGTGTATAGATTGCCACACGGTGCATAAAATTTTACCGGAAGAAGACCCAAAATCTTCGGTCAATGTAGCCAACGTAAAAAATACATGTAGAAAGTGCCATGCTAAAGCCACCCAAATATTCTCCGAAAGTTATTCACATATGAATATCTCTGTTGCAAGTAATAAAGCACAAAAAATTGTAAACACAATATATTTTTGGCTGATATTGTTAGTTATTGGCGGAATGTTTATTCACAATTTAATAATCTATATTCATGATATCATAGAAAAAAGAAAACGTATAAAGGGAAATCCGACAATTCCTAGAATGACAACAAATGAAGTAATACAGCATATTTTCCTCCTTAGTTCATTCATAGTTCTTGCAATTACAGGTTTCGCCCTTAAATTTTCTCATAGTTGGTGGGGTGAAGGATTAACTAACTTAGGCTTGAACGAAACATTGCGCCAAACTATTCACAGAATATCTGCTGTAATAATGATTGTGACCGGGCTTTATCATATTGTTTATTTAATTACAACTAAACGCGGAAAAATGGTTTTGGGTGCGATGATCCCAAAATTTAAAGATATAACCCAAGTTTCTTCAAACTTATCATACTACTTAGGATTATCTAAAACCAAACCTGAATTTGATAAATTTGATTATACCGAAAAAGCAGAGTATTGGGCTTTAATTTGGGGAACAATAGTTATGGGAGCTACCGGATTTATTCTTTGGTTCCCAACTATGGTTGGTAATTGGGCCCCGATATGGTTAATTAAAGTAAGTCAAAGTATTCACTTTTACGAAGCCATTTTAGCCTCCCTAGCCATTGTAGTCTGGCACTGGTTTTTTGTTATATTTGATCCCGCCCAATACCCGATGAACTTAACGTGGATAGACGGCAAAATGAGTCTCCAAGAGTATTTACATCACCATAAGCTGGACGGTTATAAACTTATTTTTGAATGGATTAAAAAGAAAAACGGTTTAATTAAGGAGAACGAATTGAGTGATAATACTAAATACGTTCTAAATTCATTGAGTACGAATAAAAAAGATGCTGATATGGTGCTGATGGAAATAATTAATAATGACAATGAGCTTGAAAAATGGCTTAGAGATTGTTTTGAAAAAGAGAAGTTAAATATCAAAATTAAACATGATGATTCTTAGAAAGGGCAGCAAAGCATATAAATATTAGAAAACTAGTCTTTTAATATTTGGGGAATCAGCTGCGTTTTAAATTAATTATTTTTTCCTTATGAAAGTTATACGCCAAAGATATCACAATGTTCTAAATATTGAGAATATTATTTGTATTATAATATAATTTATTATTGCAATCGTTACTACTCAATTCATTTGTAAATTCTATTGTTTCAAATCACGTTACCTTTTCTCACAATAGGTTTATTAATCACTTTTATGCT
>CBEVZC010000167.1:0-5947 GCA_965554225.1 uncultured bacterium
AATTCTTCGCTTACAATTTCATCTTTCAAAAACTTTGTTCTTTTTGCAAGTTCAACGGCAAGAGTTTTAGCGGTATAAGTTTTGGGAAGTGAAAAGTCTAAAAATCTTTCGAGCAGTTCAAATAGTTTATCTTCTTTTTCAAGCGGAGGTACTGTAGAAAGTTTTTTAATAACAAAAGGACGAGCAATTGATATTTTTTCTATTCTTTCACCGTTTCTGTATAAACGAAACTCTGTGAAGTTTGTTAAAATAACATTCGGGAAAGTGGATAAATATCTTTCAAGTTGCTCGCTGTCTTCAATTTTGTCAAGATCAACACCTAAGTCTTTTGCCTCAATTTATCCGACTATTTTTTGCCTTCCGTCCCAAATTCTAAAATCGGGATTCCCGGCTTCTGTTTTTTTGGGGAGAATGGTTACATCAATTTTCTTTTTTCGTTTCGCTTCAGAAAATAAGGTAATAAAATCCGCAAGATGCTTATAATAAGATTCTTCTCTTGCATCGCCCTTTTTATAGGTCTTGAATAAATTTGATAAGTATTTTTTTGTCATAATTTAAAATATAATGAAGAATATCTATTTATGATGCTGATAATTTACAGAACGGTATATCGGCGTCGCTTTTCACCTAGCCTGTCCGGCTCAGACGGATCCGCCCCGAATTTATCCGCCGTCTTTTTGGCGGACTACAAAGCAGAACTGTCCCGTAGGGATCCCTTTGGGAAAAAACCACAGCCAATCCGCCGCGGCGGATTATTTAAAATTTATCTTACTTCGCTACTGTTAATAACAGATTGATTCTATTTTATACAAACTTTTTTATGATCTAAAACTATCACACAAATATTACCCTTGACTTTTTACATAACAGGTGGAAAAGCTGGTCATATTGCATTATTGTGCGAACATCTCATTTAATACTTTATGTAATTTCAGTTGAGTTCTCTTATTGATTGTATCAATTTTCTTAATAAGTCTTGTTTTGTCAACAGTTCTAATTTGATCTAATACTATTTGTCCTTCCTTACCTTGAACGTGACAATTTATTCTTGTTGGATAGTTTCTTTGTGTTGATGTTAGGGGAGCTATAATTATTGTTGAAATATTTTTATTTATTTCATTTGGGGAAATAATTACACAAGGTCTTGTTTTTTTTATCTCACCTCCAATTGTCGGATCTAAATTAACTAAATAAACTTCATACCTAAGATAATCCATTACCAAGTCCACTCCTTATTATCCCAAGAAGATTGGTTAGTCAGAGTATTTTCGTCTAATAATAAATCATCATTACTTTTCGCCATTTTTTGGAAAGCTAAATTCCAATTTTCTCGAACTCCAGATAAAGATTTGATAATAATTCTATCACCTCTTACTTCTAATTCAACTTCATTCTTGATTCCACTTTGCTCAATAATTGATTTTGGAATTCTGATTCCTCTTGAATTGCCTATTTTTACAAGTTTTGTAATCATTTCATTTCTCCAAATTATTAGTAACTACAATGTAATTACTTTTATTGTGGAAATCAAATGTTTTTTGACAACATAATGGTGTTGCAAACCCCATTGGGATCCCTAAGGTATAACCCGCTGCCCTTAACTACAAAGCTGAACTGTCCCAAGGGGATTCCTTTGGGAAAAAACTTCTTCCAATCTGCCGCGGCGGATTATTTAAAATTTATCTTACTGAACTACTGTTAATAACAGATTGATTCTATTTTATATAAATTTTTTATGATCTAAAACTATCACTCAAATATTACCCTTGACTTTTTACATAAGAGGTGAAGCTATTTGTTATGTGTTGTTTTCTGAAATGTTTTTGTTTTTATTTTCAGCAATAAAATCAATTGGAAACGGCTTTGTTGCCGAACCGGCATATACGGATAGATGTGGAAAAGGAATCTCAATACCTTCTTCATCAAATCGTATCTTGATCATTTCCGTAATTGCATTCTTAACCTTTAGCCAATCTGTTTTGATTGCCCAGACGAGAAGTAGCAAATCCACTGACGAACTACCAAATCCTGCCATGATCACCATCGGATCGGGTTCATTAAGGCATAGTGGTTCCTGTTTAGCAATATCCAATAGAATATCGCGTACCTTTCCGATGTTTTCTTTGTAGGCAACTCCAACAGGGATATCGAGGCGGCGTATCGGGAAGCGCGTAATATTCGTCAATTCGCTCTTTATAAGCGTTTCATTCGGAATACGAACTAATTTGTTGTCGAACGTTCGTAATTTTACAGATAATAAATCAATTGAAAGCACTACTCCGGTTGTATTACCGACGGAAATAACATCATTGATTTCAAATGCCTTGTCTGTTATCAAAAACAGGCCGCTTATAATATTTGAAACGCTTGTCTGAGAAGCAAATCCAATCGCAATACCGACAATTCCAGCCGCTCCTAATAAGGTGGTAAGCTTAAAACCAAGTTCCCGTAGGGCCGAGATTAATATTAGGGATATCCCTGTATACAATACGGTTTTGCTGACAATCAAACCAAGCTGCGGCGAGAACCTTTTTGAGAATTGCTTGCGAAGTACTTTGGATGTAAATAACAATAGTGCACCGCCAATCAAAATTAAAACTATGACCTTTATGAAGGGATAAATCTGAGTTATTTTAAAATTAAAAATATTTTCCATTTTGGCACCTATTTTATGGGCATCCCTAAAAGATGCTCATCTTTAATTAAATCGAAAGTTTTTGCCAATATTTTTTTACTCTGTTTTTTCCTTGGGTCTGCAATTTTGCTAGCTCCTGAAATTTCTGTCTTTGGCTTTCCCTTAAAAGTAATAGAACTAATATCATCTTTACCCTTGAAAGAGATTAAAATCTCGTCCGTATATAATTGGTCATTGTGAATAAATAGAGAGGAATTCTCAGCTCGAACAATAAATTTCTCAACAAATAAATTTTCATCAGATTCATTTTGAATGGTTAACGGACAAATTGCCAGGTACGGCCTTGCCGGGTCCGGTTCTATTTTCGAGCGCGCTCCGGATGTCAACCAGTAGCAAAGTTCTCCATCTATCAAATCACCAAACCAAGTATTAGATAGAATTACTGAGGGTATTTCAACCAACTTAATCTTGGTTTTTGCCGCTATACTTATGCATACCCATATAGGAATTCTCACATGAATCGTTCTTTTAGTTCCACTGGTTAGGTAGAATGAAGCTTCAGGTTTTACCACAAGCGGCCGGTCTGGCATGGCTGGTGATAATTCTATGGATATAGGTTCTTCTTTAATCACGAATCGAGCCCATTTTATATCTTCAGGAATATCACTTTTATTTTGACCATCAATATTTTTGTCGTGGGATGTTGCAATGTAAATTTCTTTCCCATCCCTTTTTATCCAGAGGTTGGCTTCACCAATCCTACAGTGATAGATTTGGTCACTTTCAACATTGTAGACACTCCAATTACCGTCCAATATATTCAATTTCATGTTATTTGTCTTTTTCATAACCACTTTTTCTTTCTAAAATAGAATATCATAACGATGGTAACTATAACCATAACCAGCCAGACGCCAAAATATCCCAAGTGCCATTTAAGCTCCGGCATATACTCAAAATTCATTCCATAAACGCCTGCAATAAATGTTAAAGGGATGAAAATAGTTGCTATTATCGTTAATGTTTTCATGACTTCATTCATGCGATTACTGAGGCTGGATAAATAAGTATCTAACATACCGGATATAATATCTCTATAATTTTCAATGGCATCAATAACCTGAATAGTGTGGTCATAAACATCACGAATAAACATCTTGGTTGGCTTTCTTATCAAAGCCGACTCTGACCTGTCCAATTTATTTATCGATTCGCGCACCGGCCAAACGGATCGTCTTAGAGAGATCATCTCTCTTTTAAGGCTATGTATTTCTTGTAAAATGTCCGGAGAAGGGTTCAGTAATAAATCGTCTTCTATAAATTCTATTCTTTCCCCTAAAGTTTCAAGAATAACGTAATAATTATCTACAATCGAATCAATCAGGCTATAGGAAAGATAATCGGATTTTAGTTTGGTTATTCGAAACTTTTTACTTCTGATTCTCTCACGTAACGGATCAAAGATATCTCCTGGTCTCTCTTGGAAAGTAATAACATAATCTTCACCTAGGATTATACTGACTTGTTCGTCTACAATATTTTTGTCCTGGAAATAGAACATTCTCAGAACCAGAAAAATATAATCATCAAATTCTTCAAGCTTTGGTCTTTGAGATGTATGGACGATGTCTTCTAAAACCAGAGGATGTATTTCAAGTGCTTTACCAATATCTTCAATCAAACTAACTTCGTGAAGCCCTGCAATATCAATCCAGGTGACGCTTGAGTTGCCAATAAAATCGAGGGCTTCAGCTATGGTGCGAACGTTTGATTCAGTGACGTCTTTCTCATCATATTTGATGACGTGTATTTTGGGCTCTTCCAGTTTCTGCTCGCCAACAAAAACTACCTTCCCTGGCGGGAGACCTACTTTTTCGGAATACTGACCTATTATATTCATTTATTGTTGCTCTCTTACTTTGACACTAATTATTTTATATGCACATAACTATTATTTCTAACGAACTGTCTTGTAAATATTTCTCTCGATATTTTGATTATTTTTTATCTATAGTATGAAAATTAATTCCTTTAATCAAGTTATATTATTTAATTAGAACTAGATTAATAAATTATCTATTGCTCGTTCTCAATTGCTTTTAATTCTTTACGCTTGTATAGTCTCTACTATACTTTGTATATTTGCACTCTATGAAAAATGAAGAAATAAAAGACTCTCTTAAGGGTTTAACTATAAAAGAGTTGCAGCAGCTTTTTAAAGGTTTAGGCGAGCCGCTTTACAGAGGAGAGCAGGTTTTCAATTGGATGTATAACCATCTTTCTACAGATTTTGATGAAATGCTGAATCTTTCAAAACCTCTGCGGGAAAAGTTAGCATCACAATATTCTTTACAAACGTTAAAACTTATCACCGTTCAAAATTCACCGAACACCGATACAAAAAAATATCTTTTCTCAACTTACGACGGACATAAGATAGAATCGGTTGTCATTCCCGACGGTAAGCGAAATACACTCTGTATTTCTACACAGGTCGGATGCCCGTTGGACTGTAAATTTTGTGCAACAGGGTTAATGGGTTACACTAGAAATTTAACTGCCGGTGAAATTGTTGATCAATACTTACTTGCTGCAAAGGATTATGGTAAGGAGAAAATAACAAATATGGTTTACATGGGAATGGGTGAACCTCTGTTAAATTTTGAAACCACATTAAAAACCCTTTCCATTTTTACAAGCGAAGTGAATAAAAGTCTCAGTAGAAATAGAATAACCGTCTCAACTGCAGGAATAGCACCTAAGATTAAAGAACTAGCCGACAGCGGACTAAGAGTAAAACTTGCTCTTTCTTTACATTCCTGCTTTGATGACGTTCGCACGAAGTTAATGCCGATAAATAAAAAATATCCTCTTAAAGAAAATATTGAAGCGTTAAGATATTATTCAAAAGTAACTAAATCTCCCATTGTGTTTGAATACACCATGTTTAACGGAATAAACGACAGGGAAGAAGACATTAAAGCTCTAACTAAATTATGCAGTCAATTATCGAGCAAAATAAATATAATTCCTTTTAACAGCATTGCGCACATGAATCCCGGCGGAATCTCAGAACAATTAACACCAACACCGCTTGATAAAATACAAGAGTTCGCAAATAAATTAAGGGAACACAATATTACGGTTATGCTAAGAAAAACACAGGGTGATGATATAGCCGCTGCCTGCGGTCAGTTAGCTATTAAAAATTAGAAATTAGAAATTAGAAATTAAAAATTAAAAATTAAAAATTAGAAAAAACTAAAATATTCATATAAGTTATACTTATTTTTAATTCTAACTATTGAGAGA
>CBEVZC010000168.1:0-5874 GCA_965554225.1 uncultured bacterium
TTATTAGATAAAGACCAGATTTTGAGAAAAAAAATTTTACATACAGAATTTTATAAATTCCTTTTTAGATTATTAAACATTTTTATATTTTAAAGATACCTTTTGCTGAGAATTACTGATAACAACAATTGACAGCAAATGATTGATTGTGATTCTTTACTTTTGACATATTTCATAAATTATCAAAAAAAACGAATATTAATTTTTTGTTAAGATTCATAAAAATATTGGAGTAATTATTCTTTCTTACTATCATTACATTATAAATTAATTCATTTAATCACAAATCAAGGGATGCTTTATGTACAAGATCTACAAATACGCAGTACTATCTCTCCTATTTGTTTCATCAGTTATATTTGCGCAGAAATATACTATTTCGGGTAAAGTAACAGATGATGCTAACGGAGAAAAATTAGTTGGCGCCAACGTGTTTATTAAAGGGACAACAATTGGTGCGGCTACAACAGCTGACGGTATGTACAAAATTACCGTTGATAAAGGTCAATACACTGTTGTTTGCAGTTATATTGGTTTTGAAAAGCAAGAAGTTAATGTGAACGTAACAAATAATGTTGAACTAAATTTTGCTATGAAAGAACATGAATTCTCTTTGAATGTTACTGTTCTTGCCGATAGAGCAAAAGAAAGAGAAACTCCGGTTGCTTTTACAAACGTTAGTAAAAAACAAATGGAATACCAATTAGGTTCAAGAGATATTCCATTGGTCTTAAATACAACTCCTAGTGTTTATGCAACACAACAAGGTGGTGGTGCCGGTGATGCAAGAATAAACATTAGAGGATTTGATCAGAGAAATATAGCCATTATGATTAATGGTGTTCCTGTTAATGATATGGAAAACGGCTGGGTTTATTGGTCAAACTGGGATGGAGTTGGCGATGCTACATCATCTATTCAGGTTCAAAGAGGTATGAGCGCCGTTAACTTGGCAGTTGCTTCAATTGGCGGAACAATGAATATTATAACCGATCCTACTGCTGCCAAAAGCGGATTCAGATTTAAACAAGAATACGGAAGCGGTACTTTCTTAAAATCAACTCTCACTGCTAATACGGGCTTAATTGATGGGAAGTGGGCTTTAAGCGGAACTGTAGTAAGAAAATTTGGCGATGGTCTAATTGATAAAACATGGACAGATGCATGGGCATATTATGTTGGTGCAAGCTATAATGTAAATAAATCAAATAGATTGGAATTTTATGCTGTAGGTGCTCCTCAGAAACATGGTCAAAATTTGTACAAACAAAACATTGCAGCTTACAGTCATTCATTAGCTACAGAACTGGGCTATTCAAAAGCAGCTTTGGATAAATTTAAAGAAAAAGGAAGATTTTATAACGAAAACTGGAATAATGTTAATCCGGGATATCGTGGGCTACAAGCTTGGAACAGTGATATGTTAACCGGTTCAAGCACAGGTACTCACCCAAGATATGATGCCGGGTTTATTAATGAAAGAGAAAACTTCTTCCATAAACCGCAAGTTAACCTAAACTGGTATTCCCAAATGTCCGACCAATTCAGTCTTTATACAACGGCCTATTATTCAGGCGGTACAGGCGGTGGCAGCGGAACTCTTGGGCATTTAAAATGGGATTACTCGGGACCTTCAAGAATTGCTGATTGGAATGCAACTATTGCGGCGAATAGAGCTAACGCAGATGCAGACGGCAACCATATTTCCAGCGGTATCTTAAGAAACAGCAGAAATGACCAATGGACTTTGGGAGCGATTTCTAAAGCTTACTATAAAGTTTCAGATAACTTTAAAACTTCTGTCGGTATTGATTGGAGAACAGCTTCAATTGATCACTATAGAGAGGTTCGTGACTTATTAGGCGGTGATTATTATGTTAGTACCGCTTCTCAATTCTGGACCACTGCAGATCAACAAAGAAGACATTTAGGTCAAAAGTTAAATTATTTCAATACTAACACTGTTGATTGGTTAGGCGGATACGCACAAGCAGAATATACGATGGATCAATTTACAATGTATGGTACAGCCGGTTGGTCTCAAATTAAATATTCATTTACCGATCACTTTAAAACTGCTAAAAAATTAGCTGACGGATCACCGGATCTAAACAGCGGTGAACTTTATACAGAATCCGATAATATTAGCGGATATCAATTTAAAGGTGGATTAAGCTACAGAATTACTCCTACTGTCGATGCGTTTGTAAATGCAGGTTATATTAGTAAAGTTCCTATTTTTGATAATGTTATTAATGATAGAGACGGTTCAAAAGCTGATAATCCTAAAAATGAAAAATATACCGACGTAGAAGCCGGTGTAAATTTGACAGCTTTAGAAAATACTCTTAGCATAAAAGCAAATGTCTATTATTTGAAATGGACTGACAGATCAAAAACAACCGGTGTCCAGAATCAAGACGGTACCGAAGGTTTAGTTTTCCTTCAAGGTTTAGCTGCTCAACATATGGGATTTGAATTAGAAGCTAATTACTTACCTATCAGACAGCTCAGACTTGGTTTTACAGGCTCTATTGGCGATTGGAAATATACAGACGATGTTAGCGGTCGTTACGCTACTTACACAGCTGGAAATCCTGACTTTACTAATTTTAACTTTTATGTAAAAGATTTGAAAGTTGGCAACCAACCACAGAGCTCTTTAATATTCGATTTAACCGTTATACCGTTTAAGGGCCTTTCATTCAGCGGTATTGTTAAGCATTATATGAATAATTATGCTGATTGGGACCCATTTAGCAGAACAGATCCTACTGACAGAGCACAAAGCTGGAAAACTCCGGATTTCACAGTTGTAGATTTCCACTTTGCTTATGATCTACCATTTGATTTAGGCGGAACAAGACTACAATTATTCGGTCATGTATTTAATGCACTTGATGAAGTATATGTTCAAGATGCTACTGATAACAGTCGTTTTAACGCATTTAAAGATAATGGCAAAACTCACTCTGCAGATGATGCCGAAGTATTTTTGGGAATTCCGAGAACATTTAATGTTGGTCTTAGTTTAGCTTACTAAGTCTATTTCTATTTTTGTTTAGCTAAAAGTCCGGCAGATGCCGGACTTTTTTTATATTTGCTATTTCTTTTTATTATTCATCGTAAAGAGAAGATGCCCAACTTTTCTCTCCTAAGAGAGGCAAGTAAAAAAAGTTGGGCATCTAAATTATAATTTACATTGAGTCTGACCTTCCCATAGAACTTTTTTTATCTTGTGCGAAAAATATCCCGTAATTTTTGAAATTAAATGGGAAATTTTTATCTATTTTTAATGTAAGAAACTTCTTAAATAAACAACCAAAATATTTCATGAGAACATTATGAAAAAAATACTCTCTTTTTATTTTTACTTATTTATTTTTATATCTTTTTTAACAGCTCAGCCAAAACCTTACGTTTTGCTAATATCTTTTGATGGTTTTTGGAAAAAAACACTCTTGCTCTGTTATTCCGGTTTTCATCGTTTTTTGATGAAATACCGGAATCTATTAGATAGTTTAGGTGCCGGTATTGAAAAAACGCAAACCGGTATGCTAAAATAATATCCGAGAACCACTTTGTTTTCAGTATATATTTAACGTAACGAATGATAAACATATTATTGATGCGACCAGTGGAATATTCCAGGATTCCCGGACTGCCAGGGTTTGGTATGGCAAAGAAAGATGTTGGAGTACACCGGTTGTGTTTGAGTTCTAGGGATTGCAACAAAGTAAAAAACAATTATCAATTTCGAACAAGGAATTTCCAATCTCAAATTTTAAAAATAAAAAACAAAGAAAAAATATGATTAAAATTATCCCGTAAAATCCAAAGCCAGACTTTAAATTTTACGGAATAATTTATATATTGAAACCATGATAAAACGAGTTATAGAAAATAAATTTTTAAAATTATTTAAAAGCTTTCCATGTGTAGCTTTAATTGGACCAAGACAAGTTGGGAAAACAACGCTTGTAAAAGAAATTCAAAAACAAATAAAATCAGATAGCATTTATCTTGACTTAGAATTAACGAGTGATTTTAACAAACTTCTGGATGCCGAAACATTTCTATCACAAAATATTTCAAAGACAATAATAATTGATGAAGTTCAGAGGAAAAAAGATTTATTCCCATTATTGCGCGCATTAATTGATAAAAACAAAAAGAAAGCAAAATTAATTTTGCTGGGTTCTGCAAGTCCGGATTTACTTAGAGATAGTTCTGAAACATTAGCCGGCAGAATTGCATATTTGGAATTAACTCCTTTTGTAATTCCTGAAATAATTAACAAATATAGTATAGAACGGTTATGGATTCAAGGTGGATTCCCTGATGCTTTTTTGCAAAAAGATATTTGGGAAGAATGGATGAGAAATTTTGTTTCAACTTATCTGGAAAAAGATCTACCTCAATTGGGTTTTTCCGCCGATAGACTAACAGCACAGAGATTATGGACAATGATTGCGCATAATCACGGCAGCTTGATTAATTATTCCGAGTTTAGTAAAAGTTTAGAAATTAGCGTTCCAACTGTTAAAAAATACATTAATTTTTTAGAAAGTGCTTTTCTAGTTAGGCAATTGGAATCATATCATTTTAACATAAAAAAAAGAGTTGTTAAATCTCCCAAAATTTATATTCGCGATTCGGGAATTTTACATTATTTATTAGGTTTACATAATTTAAATGAAATACTAGGATATCCTAAAATGGGTTCATCCTGGGAGGGATTTATTATAGAACAAATTCAAGCTCTTTTACCTAAACATTTACACATATACTTTTACAGAACTAGCGATGGGTCAGAACTCGATCTCGTTATTGAAAAAGGTGGTCATCCTTATGTAGGAATTGAAATTAAATATGGTTCTAACGTAAGACCGGTCAAAGGAAATACAGAAGCAATAAAAGCTCTAAAAACTAAACACAATTTTGTTATTATTAAAAATGATGAAGACTATTTATTAAGTAATGGATTTAGAGTTTGTGGAATTAATTTTTTTATTAAACAATATTTGCCGAGTTTTTGATATGAAACTTTCCAAAGTAATCTTAGTCTTTTTTATTTTAATCTCAATCATTACAGCTCAATCTAAACCATATGTTTTACTGGTTTCTTTTGATGGATTTAGATGGGATTATTCAAACAGAGGAATTACACCGAATCTGCAAAAGATGAAAGACGAAGGAGTTTGGGCTTCATCGCTTCAGCCCACTTATCCGTCAAAAACATTTCCTAACCATTATTCAATCATTACCGGTGAATATATTGACCACCATGGAATTATTGCCAATCATTTTACAAACCCGTTTACAGGAGAGGTTTATAGTTTGAGTGATTCTTCAGCCGTAAGAAACAGTAAATGGTATTTGGGAGAACCGTTCTGGACAACTGCGGAAAGACAAGGGATTATTTCAGCAAGTTATTTTTGGCCCGGCTCTGAACAACATCTTAGTTATAGACATCCGACCTACTTTGAGAAGTACGACCATTACAGACCTCACAAAACAAGCGTCGAAGGAGTTTTAAACTGGCTGCAGCTCCCATACGCAAAAAGACCGCACTTTATCACTCTTTATTTTCACGACACCGATGATAAAGGTCATAGATACGGCCCAAACTCCCTCGAAGTAAACAAAGCTATAATGAGTCTGGATTCTGTTGTTGGTTATATCTATAACGGTTTTGAAAGAATAGGTATGAAAGACAGTATAAATGTAATCATTGTTTCAGATCATGGAATGACCGAAATTGATAAGAATAAAATTATAGACGTTCAGAAAATGCTTAAAGGATATCAATATAAAATGGAAGGTGAAAAACCGTTTGTTTTATTAAAACCAAATAAAGCTGACTTTGATTCG
>CBEVZC010000169.1:0-5851 GCA_965554225.1 uncultured bacterium
AAATTCTTTTACATCGCTCAAAACCTTTCGAGCCAATTCTTTAGCCGAAGCGTTATTATTTTTTGATAATGATATTTCCAATCTATTTTCATCAAATTCTTCACTTTCGCCGTTAAACGCCTCTGTTATTCCATCGGTATAGAAAAAAAGACTTTCACCAGGCTTTAGCATAATCAGATTTGATTGATATTCCATATTTTTCATAGCGCCGAGTACAAGTCCGCCGATATTTTCCAATTGAGTAACATTTTTATCAGATGTAACAAGATACGGAAGATTATGTCCTCCGTTTGAGTATTCAAAAGCTCCGTTTCGGATATCCAAAACACCGAAGAAAACCGTTACAAACATGTTAACCGGACTTTCCTCCACAAGCATATTGTTTACTTCAGTTAATACATCATCTGCCGGAATTCCTTTATATGCAGTAGCTTTCAATAAAGTTTTGCAGACTGCCATCAACATTGCGGCTGCAATTCCTTTCCCGGAAACGTCTCCAATTATTACCGCAAGTCTATTTTTATCTAGGAAGAAAAAATCGTAAAGATCACCGCCGACCTTCTTTGCTGTTATCATCTCCGCAAAAATGTCAAACTCATTACGATTGGGAAAAGTTTTAGGAAGTATATAAGTCTGAATTTTTCTTGCAATATCCAACTCTTGGTGTAATGCTATTAATCTTTCTCTGGAAGAAATTGCCTGCTGATATAATTCAATTTCTCTTAATGACTTTTCAATTGTTATCTCCAAGTCGGACAGGTTAATTGGTTTTGTAATAAAATCGTATGCGCCTCTGTTCATTGCAATTCTAATATTTTCCATATCTCCGTAAGCGGAAACTATTACTGACCGCAATAAACGATTACCGAGTTCATTTATTCTTGAAAGAAGCGTTAGTCCGTCCATAACAGGCATATTTATATCTGTTAATATCAGGTTTATCGAAGCATTATTTTTCAGCTTCTCCAAAGCTTCTTCGCCATTTTGTGCAAAATGAAACCGGTATTCTTTTGCATTTATCTTTTTTCTGAATTTTTGCAGAATAAGAAATTCAAGATCCGGTTCATCATCAACGACAAGAATTTGAGCTTGAGCCATTCTTTTATCCTCCTAAACAGAATTTATATAATTTAACTTTTCTTTTAATTGATTAAATTTTAACGGTTTTGTGAAATAATCGTCCGCTCCGTATTTTTTTGCTAAATTGTAATTCTCTTCATCACCATATGCAGTAATTACTATTACTTTCTGATCGGGATATTTTGACTTGACCTTTTTTAGCAATTCAATACCCGTCATTCCAGGCATATTTATATCGGTTAGAATAAAGTATTCCGAGCGGTTTTCAAGTTCTTCAATTATTTGTAGAGCTGAATGTCCGCTAAGTGCAAAACTAATTTGCATTTCACCCGATTTGATTTCCTTCCTAAATTTTTGTCGAAACAAAAACTGAATATCGCTTTCGTCATCAACTACCATTAATCTCATTTTGTTTTCCTTTCAGAATATCTAATTTTAATTTTTAGGCAGAGTTATAATAAACTCCGTAAATTCACCTTTCTTACTCTCATAATTTATTTCTCCGTTATGACCTTTTACAATTATGTCATAACTGAGCGATAGACCAAGTCCCGTACCTTTACCGGAAGGTTTTGTAGTAAAAAATGGATCGAACAACTTCTCACTTATTTCATCCGGAATACCATTACCGTTATCTTTAATACGAATTTCTACTTTATCTCTTAGATTTTTCGTAGTTACAATCAGCTGCGGCTTAAAATCTTTTCCGTTTCTTTTATATTTTTCATCAACGGCATAACATGCGTTGTTAATCAAATTTAAGAAAACTCTGCTCATATCTTGCGGAATTAAACTTATCTCTCCAATTGATTCATCATAGCTTTTCTCTATTCCAACATTGAATTCTTTGTCCTGCGCCCTCATGCCGTGATAAGCTAACATTAAATATTGATCCAGCAAACTATTCAAATTTGTTTTTAATTTTTCCTCCGATTTTCCTCTTGAATGGAGAAGCATTCCTTTAATTATACTATCGGCTCTATCACCATGTTTATTTATTTGCATAAAATTTAATTTTAAATCATTTATTAATTCCTTTATTTCGGAATATTTACCGGAAGCGATATTCTTCTTTTCCGATTCGATATCTTGGGTTAGTTCATCTAACATTTCTTTGGAGATTTCAGCAAAATTATTTACAAAGTTAAGCGGGTTTTTTATTTCATGAGCTATTCCCGCAGTTAATGCGCCAAGAGAAGCCAGCTTTTGCTGAGTTACAAGTTGCTCTTGAGTTCTAATAATTTCTTCATTTTTCTCTTGGAGTTCTTTAATAGATTGTGCTTTTGATATTGCCGAAACCGCATGTTCACGGAATTTTGCCAATATTCTAGCAGTTGACGAACCGAATGCATTTTGACCTGCAAAGCTATCGAATACCACATAAGCTTCCAACTTTCCTCCCCATTCAACCGCCATTACAAGCATCGATTTGGCTTTACTGAACTTAGACATTTTATCGTCGGCATACATCTTGTCGGTATCGCTAATAATATAAATACCTTTCTCAATTTCTTCGGAGTTCTGCGTATATCTTTTGTGTAATTCATCAGGAAGAAATTCAAGTGATTTAGTATCGTCAACTTTATGACTGAGAGTATAAGCTACGCGAAATTTATTGTCGTTATGATCGAGCATAAATACCGCAGCTTTTTCGGCTCCGGGAATTAAATTAACCGTCTGATGAAGAAGAGAGTTGAACAAAGTTTCCAAATTATCAGCGCTGTTTATTACTCTTACAAACTTATCTACTCTTTTTAATTCTTCGGATTGTTTTTTTATTAATTCGGCTTCCCGCAATTTAGCTCTATTACGTTCTTTAGTAATTAATCTATGTCGCATAATTTTGTTTACGATAATAACAGCAATGAGAAATATTAACCCATAAATAACAAAAGCCCACCAAGCAAGATACCACGGCGGCAGTACTTTAAATTTATATAATCCGCTTTCGCTTACATTTCCGTAAATATTTTTTGCCCGGATGTTAAACCGGTATTCGCCCGACGATAAATTAGTGTATTCCTTTTTCGTATCTTTGGTCCATTGCGACCAACCGGCATCGTTGCCTTCAAGAAAGTACTGGAATTGAGTTTCTTTTGAATTGTCAAAAGCAGGAGCCGCAAATTCGAAACGAATATCATTTTGCTTAAATAGAAGAACAGCGTTCTTATTATCCTGGTTAGTTATACTTGCACCATCATAAATAAGAGAGTCATTATTAACCGCAACTTTTCTGATGAGCGCTGGATACTTTACACTAATATTTTTCGTACTTAACGGATCGTAGCGGACCAAAGCATCGTCAGTACTCAACCATAAAATTTCGCTGTTCGTTTCCGGATTACTATCGGAATACAAATTTCTAACAGAGTATAAATCTAATCTTTTAAATTCCGGATTAGCTGTCCATTTATACATACCATCGCTTTGAAGAAAAGCTTTGCCTAACTCCATATCGCTATTTATTTCAGCCAATATCCACAAATTATTATTTTTAGTTTTTTTGATATTGACGATTGAATTTCCGGGATTGGTAAATAATTTGCCCAGAGTTGAGTCGGGTATAAACTTTTTTGAATTATTGTCAAATTTGTAGGTTCCTTTATCGCTTGCAAGCAGCATTTTATTTTGAACTTCAAAAATTCCGAATTTATTCGACGGAAGTTCATCATTATTATAAAATTTTGTCACTAATTCTTCATCGTTCCCTTCGAGTAGTTCTTTCATATTACCGGAAAAATGATAAAGACCTTTATTCAATCCTGCTAACCAAAGACTTCCGTCTTCGTCTTCGACTATTGAAAATACTTCATCGTCCAATGCTTTTGAATATTTTACTGTTACTTTTTTATCTCCAAGTTTTTGAATTATTGAGAATCCATTTCGATGCCCGACATAAACAATACCCGGAAATAATTTGGATTTTACTAAAACGTTAACTGAAGGATCAAGAATTAGCTCACTTAGTTTGTTATTTTCTATTATTGAAAGTCCCCAATTTGTTCCGGCCAGAAATATACCGTCAAAATCCAGTAAAGCATAAGCCGGTTTAATACTCCCTTCCAATAACTTAAATGTTGAGTTTTTATCCGGTAAATATAAAACGCCCAATTCGTTTGTTACATATAATATACCTTTATTCCTATAAACCGAAGAAGACATATCTTTTAACATTCCATCATCTTTAAAGATTGTAAACGGCGAAGGATATTCAATATGAGCAATTCCGTTTACGGTTGCTAACCAAAGCCCGCCGGAACGGTCGGAATAAACATAAAATATAACATTTGTCGATAAGCCGGAATTTTCATCAATTATTCTTAATAAATGTCCTTTTGTATCCATTATTGCCACTCCGCCGCGTTGAGTAGCTATTGCGAAATTACCATTTCCCGTTATGCATGCATTATAAATTTGATTATGCCTGAAGAAGCTGTCAGCATCACTATTAAATTTCGAAAAATGATTCCCGTCGAATATATACATCCCCTTTATGTTTGTTGTTACAAGTATTTCTCCTTTTTGATTTGATTTTCTATCATCAAAAGGAACCATGTTAAAAACTCCGGTTGATGCAAAATATTCCCCACCAGGCATCAATTTAACTTTATCGCCATCTATGAACATCAGACCAATACCGTTATTTCTAGTATAGATTGTATCATTTATGTTGTAAAACCGGTAAGATATAACAGAATCGATTATATTAATTTTCTTCCCATTCCATGCAAATATTTTATCTTTTGTTTTGAAATAAACACTGTTAGATGAAGCTGCTACATCCCATATTTCACCGAATTTATGATATTTTTCATCAAGAAATGGCAACAACGATTTATACTTTAGTTCCCCAACCGAATCCGGCACAAGATAACCGAAATCTGATGTGGCGCAAACATATATTGTTCCGCTTGAGTCCATAGCCATTGATCTTACATTAGCGTCGTTTGGAGTTTTAATTTTCCTCCAAGTATTTCCGTCGTATTCCAATATTCCCGAACTGTTGCCAAAATACATTACTCCCCGTTTATCTTGAAGTATACACCAATTAGCAGTTCCGGATTTGTATTCTTTTGGACTAAAATATCTAACATACGGTTGACCGGATTGGAGATACTTATATTGCACAGTTTGAGCGTATGAGCCTAAACTTAAAACTAAAAGTAATATTAAAGCAATCTCAAATCTTCGCTTTATTTTAATCTTGAAATATTTCATTTGTTCTTTATTCTTTTATCAATCCTGTTACTATTTATACTTTTCAATATAACACTAAATTTGTAGTGATATTTAATTTTTATTAGAAATTAAGTATTTTAATATTTCTTTAAGTGAATTAAATTTTAATGGTTTGGTAAAATAGTAATCGGCTCCGTATTTTTTTGCCAAATTAAAATTGACTTCATCGCCATACGCGGTTATAACAATGACTTTCTGTTCGGGATACTTGGATTTGACTATTTTTAGTAATTCTATTCCCGTCATTCCGGGCATATTTATATCCGTTAAAATAAAATACTCAGACCTGTTTTCAAGTTCCTCAATTATCTGCAAAGCCGATTGCCCACTAAGCGCAAAGCTAATTTGCATGTCGCCCGATTTAATTTCTTTTCTAAATTTTTGTTTAAATAAAAATTGTACATCGGTTTCGTCATCCACTACAATTAGTCTCATGTAAAATCCCCGGTAATTAATTATGTTAATTTTTTGGTAATGTTATAATAAATTCGGTAAACTCACCTTCTTTTGTATCGAATTTGATTTCTCCTCC
>CBEVZC010000170.1:0-5790 GCA_965554225.1 uncultured bacterium
TTATTTGGGGTGTACTTTATTTACTTGACATTGGTATTAATAGACATACCGGTTTGCTGCGGATGCAGGGATATTAGTTTACCCGCCGTATTTTTGGCGGGGTATCTCTTAATTCGTTCTATTTATGAGATTCCGGTATGACTTCGTCAACCGGAATGACATATTAAGGGGATAAACCGGTACTCCGGCTGGAATGACATGTTGTTCCGAACGGACCCAATTATTAAAAAAAATATCATTTATGAGGTCTGTCATCACGATCCGGCTCTGACGGATTTCGGGATCTGAAAAGAGCATAAATATTAGATTCTTAACCAATCAAAGTGTGCGATGCCCCCCAAAATACGGCAGGTAAAATAGTATTGCAAAAGAAGGCTACGCCAAAGGCGGACAAGCGAACCGGCGGCATGACTAAAGGATAGAGAAGAAGCCCAACTTTTCGAAAAAGTTGGGCTTTTGTAAAACAAAAGATTAGTAATTCTTAATTACTCAATTCTGCGCTCATTTTTTCAAGCTCAAGTAACCTTTTCCAATTCTTATCCGTATGCTGCTGAATTTCCTTTAACGTTTGTCCCGATTCTTCTTTGAAAAGATGTTTAAACCTTCCCTGTAATTTTAAGCAGTCTTCAACCGGACGTTTATTCTTAGGGACATAATTAATGTGATAATGATTATGCTCAATTTCGAATAACGGGAATAAATTGGATTCAACCGCTAATCTACCGATCGATATAGATTGAGCAGGGTCTGTTTTATGTCCGGGGGGACAAGGACCGTCTATCATCAAGAACCTGAAACCCTCGGTCTCCATTGCTTTTTTTATTTTACGTCTGTAATCTTCAATAAACGCCAAAGAGCAAGTAGCGGCGTAAGGAATATTATGCGAGCCAATTATTCCCATTAAATCTTTAGGCCAAGTTTTCCTAAAATTAGCAGAAGGATTTGTAGTAGTTACCGCGCCGTATGGTGTTGCAGTACTCGACTGAATACCGGTATTCATATAAGCGCCGTTGTTGTTGGCAACATAAAGAATATTTTCGCCTCTTGTAGCAGCGCCGGAAAGTGATTGAAATCCAATATCAAAAGTTCCGCCGTCTCCGGCAAGAACGCAAACTGTTGCGTCCTTTTTACCTTTCCTATCTAAAGCCGCTCTTATTCCCGTTGCCGTAGCAGGCGCTGCGGCAAATACCGTATGTACAACACTTCCCTTAAGTTCGTTTAAAGGATAAGGCCCGGCAATTATTGAAAAGCATGAAGCAGGTACGACATAAACCGTATCTTCACCAAGAATGCTTGAAAGATGTCTCACTAGTAATGCCCAGCCGCATCCTCTGCAGCTTAAGGCACCGGAATAAACTTCTTCTTTTTTAATTAAGAAATCAAATGCTGGTTCCATTTTGTATCCTATTTATTAAATTTATAATTATTCAAAATCAATCCAAGTAATTGGTTCGGGATTGTCATTCATTGCGTAAATAATTTTTTCAATAGTTATCGGGGGAACGTCTTTTCCGCCAAGTCCCGTATATACATCATAAAGTTTATAACCTTTACCGTAAAGCGCTCTTTTCATTTCCTGTATCAATGCTCCTTCACTGTCGCCCAGAAAATTTCTTTCTATATTAACTATCATTGTATCTTCCGGTAAATCTTTAAGTGCTTCAAGAACCGATTTCTTCGGGAACGGTTTGAACAACCGCAGTTTTAATAAGCCGACTTCGGGATGAGATTTAATTACACCGCGAATGGTTGTTGTGATACTTGAAATTGAGACCAAAACCATTTTAGTTTGCGGACCAATATTTACGGCTTCAACAGCATTGTAATTACGACCGAAAGTATTTCCGAATTTTTCCCCGGTTTCATTTGTCAGGTCTTCAACTTGATTTATATCCGTCCAATAACGGTAATTAAAAGTTTCGTAGTGTTCCGGCGGTACCAATCCACCAATTGATTTAGGATGATCAACATCAACTTCGCTGCCGTTTAATTTTTTAGGCGGTAAAAATTCATCTACCAATTCTTGATCGGGTATCCAAATGTTCTCACTAGTGTGACTCTGGTAGAATGCATCGAGTACAACCATAACCGGTACATCGAGTTTCTCGGAAATAATATAAGATTGAATTACCGTATCTAACACTTCCTGGGCGCTTTCGCCATAAATCTGAACCCAGCCGGTATCGCGCTGAGCTAAGGAGTCGGTTTGATCCGACCAAATATTCCATGGAATCGAAGGTCTGCCTACGTTGCATATTACAATAGGCAGCCTGAAATGTGCTATTGCATGCAGAACTTCATGTGCATAAAACAAACCCTGACCGCTGGTAGCGGTAAAAACTCTTTCGCCTGCAATTGCTGCTCCCATGGCGGCAGCAAATACGGAATGTTCGCTATCCATATTTACATAAGCGGCATCCATTTCCTTCTTGGCTACTTTATTTGAAAGCTCCTCAACTATTGTTGTTTGCGGAGTTATGGGATAAGCAGGAATAAATCCCACACGACAAAGTTTAGCAGCTTCCGCAGCGGCATAATTGCCTTTCATAATCCGCTGGGTATGTCGCAGATATTTAGCTTTATTACTTATTAAACTATCTTTTTCAGTTGTTGTGTTATTCATGATTTACCTCATGCAAATTAAAAGTTATAGCAGAAGACGGACACTCTTGTGCACAAATGCCGCATCCTTTACAATAATCGTAATCTATACGCAGCCGCCCGTTTTCATCAATATGTACAGCGGAATCGGGACAGTAATTATAACAATTACCACAGCTGAAACATTCGCCGCAATGCAAGCATCTATGTGTCTCCTTCAATATTTCGTCTTCGCTTAATCCTTTTACCACTTCCGTAAAATCATTGTAGAAATCATTTTTCTTTAGAATGGTGTTTTCATATCTTGGCGTCGGCATAAAATAAGCAAAGTTCAAATCGACCGGAATAACGATATCTTTTTTAGTATCTTCATGACTATAAGGAAGATTGCGGAAATAGGCATGAACTTCTTCGGCAACTTTATTACCGCTGCCTATTGCTTCCGTAACTGTTCCGCCCCAAGCCATATCGCCCGCAGTAAATACGGGAATATCCGAATTGTAATCTATTTTCCCTTGCAAAGGTTTAACTTCGCTGCCTCCAAAAACATGACGGTCGAATTTTTGTCCGATTGCAGTTATTACTTTATCGACAATTATTGTGTAGTCGGAATTATTAATAGGAATAGGTCGTTTTCTTCCGCTTTCGTCCGGCTCGCCTAATTGCATTTTTGTTAGGGTAAGCTGCAAGCGGTTATTTGTGGTTTCATTTAAGCTGACGGGAGCGGTAAGGAATTCTATTTTAACTCCTTCAGCCAGCGCTTCTTCAACTTCGTGTGAAATTGCAGGCATTTCTTTATGTGTCCTTCTATAATATATTGTCGGCTTTCCGCCTAATCTTAATACGGTTCGTGCTACGTCAATTGCCGTATTACCACCTCCGATTACTGCAATTTCATCATTTTTTTCAACACCTTGTGTATCTTTCCCAAGTTTGAAGTCGTAAAGGAATTTAATCCCTTCCAAAACCAAATCTTCGTTCGGAATATTCATTTTAGTTCCGATGTGTGAACCGACGGCAGCCACTGCAGCCGAATATTCGTTCTCCAAATCTTTAATTTCAACCTTCTTATTCAGAATAATTTTTACGCCTTTTTTCTCTATACGTTCAATTTCTTTATCGAGCACATTATCCGGAAGTCTGAATTCGGGAATTCCCGTTCGCATCATTCCGCCGGCGTACGGAAGAGCTTCAAAAACAGTTGTTTCATAACCCTTTTCCCTAAGGGATAAAGCCGCCGTTAATCCTGCAGGTCCGGCGCCTATAACCGCAATTTTTTCAGTGTGTTTAATTTGAGCGGGAATAATATCCATGTGATTGTCTATTTTATCGCCTAAGAATCTTTCTACTGCCCCGATGTTTAATCCTGAATCAAGTTCGTTCCTATTGCAATTCTGCTCACAGAAGTGAGGGCAAACTCTTCCGCATGTAGATGGGAAAGGATTATGTTCATAGATTAATTCCAAAGCATCATCAAATTTATTTTCACCGGCAAGTTTAATAAATCCTCTTACATCCGTTCCCGCCGGGCAATTTGCCGTGCAAGGTGCATTCCCGGTTGTATATTCGGGTGTTAGAACCCGCCAGTTTCCCGTTTTATTGTTCGACATTGGTAAATTCCAATAGGGAATTTCTGGAAGCTCTTTTAGATTTAAACTTTTCTTACTTTTCTCTATCAATTCTACAGGAATCTGAATCGGTTTCTCCGTTGAGTGAAGTGAATCGATTAAATAACTATTAGTTTCATCAATACCAACGACACTATTGTAGGCTATAAATGCAGCTTCTCCGTTTGCTCCCGGTTTAGACGGAACATTTTCCGATATTATTTTTCTAGCAATTTCAATATCGGCATTAAACAAGCGCATCATTGCGCCCATCATTGCAGCATTTACAATTGGTAATGATTTACTTCCTAAACCTTTCTCAAGTGAAATATTAGTAGCCGGAACAGTGTAAATGCTTTTGTATTTCTCTTTTAAGTGAGTAATATCTCTTTCGGTATTTATTAAAATGGAGCCGTTTTCGTTTAATCCGTCGAATACCGGAACTTGATCCAAAAGGGATTCATCAAAAATTACAATTAAGTCGGGGTGATATACATTACTGCGGTTTAATATATCCGTTTTTGCAACTCTTAAAAAAGCTTGTATTGGAGCGCCGGTTCTTTCTACTCCGAAAGCAGGAAATGACTGAACTTGGAAGGTATCAAGTTTACTGAAAATTTTTGCAAGAATTTCAAAAGCGGTCACCATGCCTTGTCCGCCTCTTGCATGACCTCTGATTTCTAACATTTTATTTTTCTCCCCAAAATTAGGAAAATAGGTAGTCTAATTACAAAAAGAACAATTACTTTATACTTAAAGATATATAAATGAGAACAAAAGACAACAATATATTATTTATATCATAAAAGTAATATATTTTGGGTAAAAATTAAAGTGAAAGTTTTTGGTAAAAGCATAGAACACGGATGACACGGATTTTTGCGGATTTACACGGTTAGAATATCGGAGATCCGGCTCCTGACGGATCAGAGATCAGAATACAGAAGTCGCAGATCCGGCCCTTGACGGATCAGAATACACAAGTCCGAACCAACCAATTCAAAAGGAAAAATTCAAAATTCAAAATTCTAAATTATAAAAGAACAAAAGAATGAAGAACAAGCGAACTCAGAAATAAAAAGGAAAGATGGAATAGTGGAATGATGAGCTGAAACTTGGTGAAATATTCTATCTTAAAAAATCATAAAAGATCAGCGTACTATTTGCGGTGAATGATAGAACACTGATAAACGCAGAAAAAATATGATTTACACAGATGAAATTTGGCAAAAGAGTGAAATTTCCAAACTTAATGAAGGTTTATATTTAATTCTCTTCGCGTCTTAGCGACTTAGCGGTGAAAAAAACAGAAGTCAGAAGTCGGAAGTCGGAAACAAATAGAGTCAAAATTAAAAATTAAAAAGAAAAATCAGCTTGCCCCGCCAAAGTAGGGTAAACTGCTTTTGGCTTGGTTAAGGCGTAGTTACCTTAAAACGATAGACGGAAGACAATTGCTTAGTAGGGATAAAATTTAGCAAGCTACGGACTAAAAACCCAAAATAAGCGTATCCACCAATATGGAAGGAAATCTAAGATTCAATTAGTAAGTGCGACAAAATAGATTTAATTCTCTGGGGTTAAC